>CAJXDX010000068.1 GCA_913052275.1 uncultured Pseudomonadota bacterium
CTTCACTGCCCTCAAACAGTCTCATTTTTCCTGAATCCTGAAGCTGATTAAAGAGATGAAAAGCAACTGATGCCATGCGTCCTTTGTGATTTTCCTGTGGGCCATAGACGTTGAAGTAACGCAGTCCCAAAATCTGAATTTCTGCTTCAGGCAAAACGCGCCTTACATAATTATCGAAGGCAAATTTGGAAAATCCGTAAACGTTCAGCGGATATTCCGCTTTGGGTTCCTCAGCAAATCCATTATCACCATTTCCATAAACTGCTGCGCTGGAGGCATAAAGAAAATCGATCTTGTGTTCAAGGCAATGATTCAGCAGAATTTTGGAATATTCATAGTTATTGGACATCATGTACTTGCCATCCTGCTCGGTGGTTGATGAGCATGCACCCTGATGAAAGATTGCGCTTACATTCGGAATTCTGCTTAGGCTGGCCAGAAAGTCATCTTTGTCCATGTAATCAGCAAATGACAATCTGTTCAGGTTGAGATGTTTCTGAGCGTTGCTTAAATTATCAACAACAAGTATGTTTTCTTCTCCCGCATCATTAAGGCCTCTTACAATATTGCTTCCGATGAATCCGGCTCCTCCAGTGACAACTATCATGACTGCTCCAAAATTGAGTTAACAATTCCGGAGGTGGATTTACCTTCAACGTATGGCACAATTTTCACGCATCCTCCATTTTCTGTAACAGTATCATATCCCACAACATCCTCCGGAAGATAATCTCCACCCTTGACCAGCACATCCGGACTGACTGTTTGAATCAATCTGGCGGGTGTTTCTTCATCAAAAATCACAATGCAGTCGATTGCTTCAAGTGCGCTGAGCAGATACGCGCGGTCAGCCTGAGTCATGATTGGACGGCGGGGGCCTTTCAGTTTCCTGACAGATGAATCAGAATTCAGGCCGAGCACAAGAATATCGCCGAAACCGGCGGCAGTTTGCAAATACCTCACATGCCCTGAGTGGAGTATGTCAAAACAGCCGTTGGTGAAAACCAGTTTCCGGGATTCTTTTCTCCAGGACCGGACCCGGCTGCTAATTTCCTCGAGTGAAATAATTTTGTAATCAGTGAATGTTTGTTCTGCGGGCATCGGTATTTTATGTCCATTAGCCTCCGGATATCTTATCACATAGACTTGCTGAAAACGAATTAAAAATAATTCCACCTCCCGTGAAGAATTGTGAATTTATATGGTGTTTTCAGTAGTGAAGCAGTCTTTGTCTTGCAAGAATGAGATAAATCCAATCTAATATTCTGTAGTTTACTGACAATTCAACGCATTCATAAAAAAACTGAAAAATACAAATCCAGGATGATTCAGGAATTAAGAGAATATTCAAACAGCATTTTTTTCAAAATTTTACTTGGCGTGATTGCCATCACATTTGTGCTGTCTTTTGGTGTTGGAGGATTTTTTGGAGACCGCAAGGAAGTTATTGCTACGGTTAATGATAACGAAATATTGCTTAATGAATACCGGGAGGCATACCAGAACCGCATTCAAGCACTGCGTCAGCAGTTCGGGGAGAGTGCTGATCAAATTGCTGAACAGATTAATCTTCGTCAGCAAGTATTTGATCAGCTCATTGACCGTTATCTGCTGTTGTCGGAAGCTGCTGACATGAACCTGATGACTACAGATCTGGAACTTCAGGACTACATACGGAACCAGCCGTTTTTCCAGAAAAACGGACAGTTTGATTATGCCACATATGAAACAGTTTTAAGCCAGAATCGGCTCGTACGCCATGAATATGAAAATTCACTGAGGGCAGATATTCTGCTGGCAAAAAAACAGCAGCTGCTTGGAGCAGGACTGGTGATTAATGATCGTGAAGTGGAACAGGCATACAGGAGAGATTTTGAGAAAATTGAAGTGGATTATGTATATTTTGATCCACAGGTTTTTATTGATCAAACAAATGCGGATGAAAGCGAGCTTCGCCAATATCACCTGGAGAATCCGGATCAGTTCAAAACATTGAATCAGTTCAGAATGGAGTACTTCACCCTTTCTACAGATGATTTCAAAGATAATGTGAATGTGCGGGAGAGAGAAATAAGACGATACTTCAAAAAGTACGAAGACAACTATGTCACTCCTGCAGAAATAAAGGCCAGACACATTCTTTTCAAACTTGCTCCGGATGCTTCTGAAGAACTGCTGCAGGAAAAACGTCAAAAGTTGGGCACATTGCTGGATCAGATCAAGGGTGGTTCATCATTTGAGGAACTGGCCATTAAACATTCCGAGGATGGGACTGCTGCTGAAGGTGGTGATCTAGGCTGGTTCAAACCAGGAGAAATGGTGCCTGAATTTGAGAGTGCAGCATTTGCCATGGAAACAGGGCAGGTCAGTGAAATCGTGAGGTCTCCGTTTGGCCTGCACCTGATTAAAGTTGAGCAGCGCAAGCAGGAAGTTACAAAATCGCTGGATGAAGTACGCGATGAAATCACTGAAATACTTGCTGAAAGCCGTGCGCAAAAACTTCTTGATGAAGAACTTGAGAGGCTGCTGGAACTTGCTGGGGAGTCATTTGCTGAAGAAGCACAGCGATTGAGTAAAGATGTGAAAAAATCCGAGTGGTTTGACAGAACAGATGTGATCCCAGGTCTTGGCTCTGTGACCGAGCTGATCCCCGAATTGGAGCTGCGAAAACAGGGTGAAATGGGAATCTGGAAGCGCAACCCTGTTATGGGGCATGTGATTTACCGTGTGGGAGAAACCAAGGAACCTGTTGTCCGCACCTTTGAAGATGCAGCCTCAGATGTGGAAAATGCAGTGCGTCTTGAAAAGGCCGAGGCTCTTTCGCTTGAAGCAGCAAAAAAAACACTGACACAGGTTCAGGGAGGCGAAGATTTGGAGAGCCTTGCACAGCAGCAGGGACTGAGTACTGAAATAATGGAATTTACAGTAAATACAAGATTTCTTCCTTTACTTGGTGACAATTCAGAATTCCGCAAAGTGGGACTGCATTTAAACGAAAATGAACGTTTTGGTTTAAGCATAAATGAAAAACGTGCTGACCTGATACGCTTCAGGAAACGCACTTTTGCAGACGGAAACCCGGAAGAGCAAAAAGAAAATGTCAGGACACAGCTCCTGCAGAATCTGCAGCAGGCCCTGCTCAGTAAGGAACTGAAGCGATTACGCGATTCTGCTGCAATCGAGGTTATCAATCCTGTATTCCGTCTGCAGGAATCTTCTTGATCAAATTCATGCATTTCATCGCATTTTAAGAAAGGCAGCCCATCGGCCTATGATGATGCAGTAATAGAATGCCCTGCCTCCATTACTCAAACCGTCTTGATCGTCTTATTGTTCCGCTGGCACAGGAACTGGATAAAAGGAATCCGTTTGATACTGCAGAAATCGTGGTTCCGAATTTCAGTCTGGAAAAGTGGATTTCGCTCAAGCTGGCTCAATATCAGGGAATTGCCGCGAACCTGAGTTTCATAACACTGGAAAAGGCAATTTACCAAAGTCTCAAAAACAGCCTTCAAAACCGTCATTGTGAGTTGCTGAAGCAGGAAACCATTCAGTGCCTGCTGATGGATATTTTAAGGGAGAAGCTTGTGACTGCAGATCCAGTCTGGGATCCCGTACGCAGCTACCTGAGTCCGGAAGCAGACATCAATTCTGAAGCCGCTGAACACAGGCTTTTTCAATTGTCCGGGCGTCTTTCATACTTGTTCAAGGAATATGAATATTCGCGGAATGAGGAATTGATCGCAGCATGGAATGAAGGCAGGAATGCCATCGATCAGCAGCCGCTAGGTACAGAGAGCTGGCAGCGAACATTATGGAATGATCTTTTTGGTGCAGAAGGTAAGCTGACTTTCTACAACCGGAATATGAGTGATTTAAATGAAGCAGAGCTGCAGGCGGAACTCTTCACCCTGTCTCAGCTTTACAGGATTTGCAGAGACAGGCAGAAAAATCATATTTCAGATCAAGTTGATCCGGTATCAGGACCTGAAACAGGACCCCTTCATATATTTGGTGTTTCATATCTTTCACGTTTTCACCAGAATGCCCTCACAGAATATTTGGCACATTTACGTGACATTCATGTTTACACCCTAAATCCATGTATGGAGTTCTGGGAAGATGTCCAGAGTTTGGGTGAAGCCAGATCAGCTGTTCGGAGATCCCTGGAATCAAATCGTCAGCTGTTTGAAAATCAGAAAAGTTTGTCAGAAACGGAAATATTGCAGGGTGAATTGTTTCAGCATGAAGACGATAATCCTTTTTTACAGGCCTGGGGAAGGCCTGGTCGTGAAAATATCAGACTGCTGAATCAATGGAGTGATTGGAATTTTGAGCCATGGTTTGCAGAATCAACACCATTATCAACCAATGAACAGCATCTGGAAAGTCCGCAGCCAAGCATATTGAACCAGATTCAGCATGATATTTTATGCAGGCAGCCGCGACGCAGCAACTCACTGAATCTTGAGCAGGACGATAGTTTGGTGGTACTGGCCTGCGCCAATCCCAGGCGTGAAGTTGAAGCAGTGGCAAATATGATATGGGACCTGATTCGTAATGATCCTGATTTGAAGCTAAATGATTGTGCGGTGATCACCCATGAAATGGAATTATATCAACATGAAATTGAACAGGTTTTTGAAAGCATTCACGATTTACCTTATCACCTGATTGACGGAATCAGCGGAAGCGCGGGTCGTCTGGAAGATGCGGCAAATTCCCTTTTAGGATTATGTTTCACTGAATATTCACGTAGGGATTTGTTTAAATTGATCAATAATCCGTGTTTTCTGCGTAAATTTGAAGAAAATGAGCCTGCGGGAAAAAGGAGGGTCGGTGAAGAACTGCAAATTGATCAATGGCTTAAATGGGCTGATGAGCTTAATGTATTTTTTGGGATAGATAATGAGTCTCAAAAAGAACACGGTTATCACCATTTGGACAAAAACATATACCACTGGGAACAGGCATTTCGACGCCTGACTCTGGGTGAAATGATTGCTGGAGATGAAAAAAATGAAACGATTCCGAATGCCAGTCAAAATCTGATACCAGCTGACCTGCCTGATGAACTCAGTGCTGAAGCAGCCCGTTTTATGCTGATAGTACGTTCTTTAATTGCAGACACACGAGATTTACCTGAGTGGAAAATGAAAGGCAAAGAATGGGGACTCTATCTGCACACTTTAATCAAAACCTATCTGAAACCCATAAGCGAAGCTGACAAGGAAGTTTTCCAGAATTTGCTTCATAACGCGGTTTCCATAAATGATCTTGACAAAGGGCAGTTGGACGCAAACAAACTATTTGGATTCAGTACCATTTATGAGTTTTTCAAGCAAAAACAGAAAAAAGCTCTATTACACAGGGGACATTATCTGGCAGAAGGTGTGACCGTTTCTTCTTTCCAGCCGATGCGTCCTATCCCTTTCAAGGCTGTCTTCCTTTTAGGTATGGGAGAAGGTTTGTTTCCCATACCGTATCACCGTGATACTCTCGATTTAAGGCACATCCCTGTACGGCTGAATCCAGCAGTGCAGGGACATGCATTTCGCGAACGGCGGTTAGGTGATGTTTCAGTGACAGAACGTGACCGGTACATGTTTCTGGAAACTTTGGTCTCTACTGGAAAACATCTTGTTATGAGTTACGTCTCCCGCAATGACCGAACAGATGATGAACTCAATCCTTCCTCAATAATCCAAACTTTAATTGATGAACTTGAAAACGGTTATCTGAAGGAAAAATTCCGCAAAATCGAACATCCACTAAAATCCTATTCTTTGGAATATTTCCCGGAACTGACTGAGTCCGAAAGCGTGGAGCCCGGGAACAAAAAAAGTATGCCAAACTATGATCCTGCTGCATTCAGGCAGGCAAGGGCTTTGCGGTTACGTGAGCTGTTTGATCATAAGTTCCCCGGATTTCAGCGCATTTCACCTGAGTTTATTCCTGATGAACTGAAACATTCTTCAGCTGGGCAATTTTATAATGAGGCTTCTCAGGAATCCGCTTCAAATAACCGGATTTCATCGGTTTCAATTTCACGGCTGCGAAAATTTCTTGAATCCCCCTTACAGTCCACAGCAAGTCATTTATTGGGAATGGCCGAAGATGAGGAAGATATTGGCGAAAAAACAGAGGAGCCTCTGTCATTAGATAGACTGAGTGAATGGTCACTTCTGAGAAAAATCTGGGATAACAGTCTGAAATCCGTGGAAACTGAACATGACTGGCCCCGGCTTTATCATCATCAGACACAGCGTATGCTGCTGGAAGGTGAAATGCCCGGCGGTGTTTTTGGAGAAGCAAACCAGGCAAAACACATCAGGGTACTTAAAAGCTGGCAAACAAAGCTAACTTCAGCATTGGAGACAAATTGGGAAACTCTAACTAACAATATATTTCAGTTTCATTTTGGAGGCCTGAGGGAAGAATCGGTAAACAACGGTATCTCAGGTTCATATAGATTTGTTCGTCCGCCCAGTTTGCAAATCGAGAATTCTGCTGCATCTGAGGCAGAAAAAACAAGTATGGAAATTCATGGAAAGACTGAATGGTGGTATACTGATGATTCCAAAAACTGGAAATGCATATATTTCTGTGAACGTCAAAGCAAAGAAAAAGACTGGCTTCGTCATTTTCTGGATGTTCTGATTTTACGTGAGGCAAATATAATTCCGGACGGAGCAAGCGTAACCGGATTGTGCATAGCCGCCGAAGGCAGAGGGGGATCAAGAAAAATCAATCTTCCTTCAAAAGAGCAGTCAAAAGAATATCTGGCTACTGTGGCGCAAGAGATTAATAATGAAAATAATGCTGTATTGATGCCGGTGGAATCTGTACTCGAATTATCAAAGGAAAATTTGAGCGGTTCGGAATATAATGCAAGATTTAATGAGTGGATGGACAGGAAGCTCCACCACTCATCCGGAAACATGGGGATCAGTTCTCAATATGGTCCGGTAAAATTTTTAGAGGACGTACCTTTCCCGGAAAATCCTTACCAGTTGATGAACAGTCGTTTTGGTCTTTTTTTTGACACTGTTTCGACATAACTGATACTTCACGAAAACTCAAAATATACTAATAATATATACTTCGGTTTGAAATCTTTACCGAAAGAAGAGACTTGATAAAGCACTGATATCTTGATTGTTACCATTTATTAGTTCGTGATAAAACGGCTAAACTCGCAACTGTTGATGGCATAAGAAAAAAACGATGGAAAATCATCTCAGGCAAATGCAGGCATTACTGGAAGAAGGGACTTCATTTGTCTGCGTCACACTGGTTGACATCAAAGGAAGTACACCTCGCGCGCAAGGAGGACGAATGCTGGTTACAGCCTCAGGTCTGTATTCCGGAACGGTTGGAGGAGGTCTGGTTGAGGCAAAAGCACTGGAATTCTCTCAAGAATTTTTGCAGCAGAACGAACTTTCCGGGCAAACAAAATTTGTTCAATGGAATCTGAACCGTGATATAGGCATGAGCTGTGGCGGCTCGGTCAAGCTCTATTTTGAACGATTCAATACCAACCCATGGAAGATCATGATCTTTGGAGCAGGTCATGTTGCGCAGGCTCTTATTCCTTTGCTGCTGACGCTGGATTGTCAGCTTACATGTTATGATACACGCAGGGAGTGGCTGGACAAACTGCCTGAATCACCAAAACTTAACAAGCTTTGTGTTGAGAATCTTGAGGACAATGTGGAACAAACTTCTGAAAAAGCTTTTGTGCTGATCATGACACATGGACACCGCAGCGATTTTTACGTGGTGCAGAAATTTCTTGAGCAGAGGAATCAGCCGTTCCTGGGAGTAATAGGCAGCCGTTCCAAAGCCGCAACCCTGAAAAAAGAACTTAAAAAGGAAGGACTTAAACAAAAGCAAATTGAAAAAATCTTCTGTCCTCTTGGTTTTTCTCTTGGAGGGAACCATCCCCAGGAAATTGCTGTCAGTATTACAGCCCAGTTACTTTATGAGCGTGACAAACTTTTTGGCAAAACCCACACCCGCAACCCTGTTCCGGAATCGACGTGTACCAGCTGAATTTAGAACTGCCTGACTGGATTGATGCTTTTTTAGCTGAGCATCCAGCAGTTATTTCTTCCATGGAAACTCAGATGCGTTTTGTGCTCGATCTTACCGAGCGAAATATCCGCGAAAAAACCGGGGGACCTTTTGGGGCTGCTGTTTTTGAACAGGAGTCAGGAAAACTTGTGTCAGTTGGGGTAAATGTTGTAGTGGGTCAAAACTGCTCGGCCGCACATGCTGAAATGATGGCATTGATGCTGGCACAAAAAAAGATTGGACACTACGACCTTGGTGATGCCAGATTCCCGGCACATCGTCTTGTAACAAGCGGGAAAATGTGTGCCATGTGCCTTGGCAATGTTTGCTGGTCCGGAATTAAAGAGGTTGTGTCATCTGCTGAACCAGAAGATGTTGAGAGAATAACGGGATTTGATGAAGGCCCCACTCCGCCGGATTACAATGATCAGCTAACACTTCGGGGAATTAATCTTGTTCCGGAGTTGCTTCGTGAACAAGGTAAGGAAGTTTTGCAGCTTTATGTAGATCTTCATGGTCAGGTATATAATGCGACAAGATAATCTGAATCATTTTTCATGCCTCTCTTCCCCGATCTTCTGTAACTAATATTACACTTGTTTCCCTAAATTCCCTTG
>CAJXDX010000069.1 GCA_913052275.1 uncultured Pseudomonadota bacterium
TAAAGCACTGCTGAGCTGATATTCACGGGAAACTACATAAGAAATATGAGGCAATTCGTTTTGCTCCAGCAAATACTGAAGCTGTCTGCCGGTTCTGTCCCATTTGAGGACACGTGTAAGGCGGTCTGCAGAAACATCCATTGCTGTTTTTTGAATTAATTCCCTGTGAATCTGAAATTCCTCAGGAGCGAGTAAAGCCTTTAAATTTTTGATATATTGTTCACTGCTGTAAAAGCGCTCATCAATTTTTTTCAGCTTTGATAATGTTGTATCAGGCACACCTTGCTGCTTTAAATACTGGAAGTTTTTCAGTTCATACGGCATCCAGTCAATAAAAGGACTTAAGGTTTGCATGAAAACAGTTCCTATCAATGCCGCATTGAGCACAAGTCCAGTGGTCAGTACAATGAAAATGGTTTTTCTTTTGACCTGATACAGCAGTTCGTTGCCCAGCAGGATGGCAGCTCCAATATAAGCCAGATTTGCCCAGTGAGGATCTGATATTGTACCTTTCAAACTCATCAGTGTGAAAAAAAGAAGTGGAAACATTGAAAGCACAGTAATCACGGATTCAGCCTGCTTGCCCTCGGTTAGTCGGTCCCTGAGCCACCAGATTGATACAGCACCGAACAGGGCCCACATAGGTGAAAACAGGATCAGATGTCCAATGGTGAAAGCCAATGTATTTTCTCCAAAATCAGAACCAGTTGTTCCTTTTTCCAGCTGCCAGCGAAATGATATCCAGTCATGTTGAGCATTCCAGATAATCACAGGTAAAAAAATAATCAGCGATAAAATTCCTGCACAATATAGCCATGGATTAAGAATTTCTCTGCGAATTTTGCGGTAAAGCAAAAGATGCAGAAACAAACCTATATAAAAAAGCAGCATGATGTATTTTGATAGCGCTCCAAATCCTGCCACAACTCCAATCAACAGCAGCCATTTTTTTTCCGGCTGACTGTGATAACGTATCAACAGAAAAAGTGATAAAATCCAGAAAATAAGAAAAGGCTGAGTAATATGCAGGAAAATGCTGCCAAGAGTGAAATACGGCATGCTGCATAAAATCAGCAGCGTCACAAGGGCTGCATTTCTTCCGTATAAAAGAAAAGTACCTGCGTAGATCAAAGTCAAAATCACCAGGGTGACCAGCTGCGATCCGACTTCAAGTGCTGCTTCAGATTGTCCGCCGACCATGGTTATACCCCTGATCAGCCAGGCAATCATAGGCGGATGTTCGTAATAGGACAGGCTTAGGAAGCGAGACCAGACCCAGTGGTCAAGCATGTCCGGATGTGGATTCAAAAATTGATTAATAATATAAAAAATAAAAAAATGAACAGCAAGGACAGCTAGTGCGGGACTATGTTTCACAGATTTAAAAAATTTGGGAAAAGGGGTGCGATGTACAAAACCTGGAACAGAATCAGGAGAAAACGATTGCCTGCAGATTCAGGTGACGGGCGGACCATGAAGCAAGTTGTTGGCACAGCCATAACCGGTTTCCGCACTTCACAGGATTTTCGTCCATTACCATCACATCTTCAAAAAAACTTGTCACAATCGGCTCTATTTGATGCAGTTGCTTCAGATAATCTTCAGGAGTGGAACGCGAATCCTGGTCTGCATTCATAATAGGCTGTATTGCCTTAAAAAAGTTTTTTTCCTGGGTAATTTCCAAGTGTGATTCATCCAGTTTTTGAGCAATTTTATCTGGATACTTGCTGCTGATATTTTCGGCTCGTACAATTGCCTCAACCGATCTTTTGAACAGTTCTGTTTCAAGATGTACTGAAAGATACTCTGCTAATTCCAGCTGTTCAACCGGCAGTATGGCGTTTTCTTGATTATCTTTTGAAGGTCGAACATCTGCAGGGATTTGCAGAACTGCGTCTATTAAATCGTAGCGGATTCCCTGCTCCTGGAAAAACCAGCGTTGACGTTGCAGAAGGAACTCCAGCAATTCCTGCTGAAGCTTTGTGCGATCAAGATCCAGGGATTGCTGCTCATCAAGAATACGAATTGCTGCTTCAGTCAATTCCCTCAGATCGAGAGAGAGACGCAATCCCAGGATCAGCTGGGTTATACCCTGTGCGTTTCGTCTCAAAGCATAAGGATCTGCAGCACCTGAAGGCACCATCCCCAGAGAAAATGCTGTGGTAAGCAGATCCAGCTTATCTCCAATTGCCACCGGAACTGTTTCAGAATCTACCGGGAGTGAGTCTTTGGCATTGCGAGGATAATAATGCTCCATTATTCCATTGCAGACCACATCCTGTTCATTTTTCAGGCGGGCGTAGTTCTGACCCATAACTCCCTGGAGTTCCGGAAACTCATAGACCATCCTGGTTTCCAAATCAAACTTGCTGAGTTCAGCAATTCGCTGGACATGCTTTTGCTGTGCTGAGGACAGATTTAGTTTGTCCGAGATGAACGTGCTGAGCTGAGTTATGCGTTGAACCCTTTGATGCTGTGAACCCCTGGATTGGAAAAACACAACTTTCTCAGCTTTTTTATTGAACTCATCAAGCGTACTTTTTTGGTCTTCCTGGTAGAAAAAACGGGCATCACTTAGTCTGGCACGAAGCACTTTTGAGTTGCCGCGTCTAACAGTATCCAGTGACTTGTTGTCACCGTTTCGCACAGTTACAAAATTAGGAAGCAGTTTTTTTTCTCCAAAACTTTTTTTCTTTTTGCTGCTGAATACCGGAAAGTAACGCTGATGGATCTCCATGCTGGTAATCAACACTTCATCTGGGAGTTCCAGGAATTCCTTTTCAAAATCTCCAATTAGAACTGTGGGCCATTCCACTAAATTTGTGACTTCATTAAGCAGAGTTTCATCAAGTTCCACATGGCAATCGTGCTTCTTTTCCAGTTTTCTGACCTGTGAGACTATGGACTGACGTCTTTTCTCGAAATCAGCAATTACTTTCAGACCATGAAGATGCTGTTCATAATCTGATGCATGTTTTATCCTGCTGTATCCAGTACTCAAAAAACGATGACCCCGTGTTTGATTACCTGCGACCAGCATTTCCAGTTTTATCGGCACCACTTTACTGTTCCATAGAGAGACAACCCAGCGGATAGGCCGGATATAGCGTGTCCTGTAAGAACCCCAGCGCATATTTTTTGGGAAACTGAGCTGCGAAATCCATTGTAGTGCACTTTCCTGAAGCAGTTCAGGAACGGGCTGTCCCAACTCGCGCTGTTGTGCAAACAGATACTCTTTTCCGTCGATTGTTTTCGTTTCCAGACTTTGAATGGAAATATTGTTTTTCCTGGCAAAGCCTTCAGCAGCTTTGGTCCAGTTTTTATCGGCGTCTTTTGCAACTGAGAGAGGAGGGCCCTTCAACTCCACCTTTCGATCATTTTCTTTATCAGGGAGCCCTGAAAGTTCGATTGCCAGGCGTCTTGGTGAGGAATAAGTTTTAAGATCATTGAAATTCAACCGGTGCTTTTCGCAGGTTTTTTGTGCCAGGGATTTTAACTGCTCAACTGCCGGCAGAATCATCTGTGCAGGCATTTCTTCCAGTCCAATTTCCAGTAAAAACGTGTTCACGGAGATTTTATTGCTTTTCTGATGTAAGTTGATCCACCCATTTCTGTGCAGCCTCACGGTCTTTCATCAGGGGAAAGGCCAGTCTGCAGCGTTCTTCCAGGAATATTTTGGCGATAGATTGGGCTATGTTACGTACCCTTCCGATAAATGATGCCCTTGCTGAGACGCTTATTGCTCCCGCTGCATCCAGTTGATTAAAGGTGTGTGAGCATTTAAGTACATAATCATATGCCGGAAAAACCAGTTTTTGTTCAAGAGCTCGGTTTGCTTCCTGTTCATAATCATTGAAGTGCTGGAACAACAGGTCTGTATCTGCTACTTCAAATGTGTATTTTGAATGTTCAAATTCCGGTTGCCTGAATATGGCTGCGTAACTGACCCCTTTTGTGTATTCTAGGTCAAAAACATCATCCACATCCTGCAGGTATGAGGCTATTCTCTCAAGACCATAGGTCAGCTCAGCAGAAACAGGCTGGCACTCTATACCGCCTACCTGCTGAAAGTAGGTGAACTGGGTGATTTCCATACCGTCCAGCCAGATTTCCCAGCCCAGTCCCCATGCGCCGAGAGTAGGGGCTTCCCAGTTGTCCTCCACAAATCGGATATCGTGATCCAGTGGATTTATTCCCAGTGCCTGCAGGGAGTCCAGATACAGTTCTTCAACATTATCCGGAGACGGTTTCAAAATCACCTGGTATTGATGATGCTGATATAGGCGGTTTGGATTTTCACCATAACGCCCGTCAGCTGGACGCCTCGAGGGTTCAACATAGGCCACATTCCATTCTTCCGGTCCCAGCGTTCTAAGTGTAGTCATTGGATTCATTGTTCCAGCTCCCGTTTCAACATCATACGGAGATGACAGTATACAGCCCTGTTTGTGCCAGTACTCATTAAGGAGCATAATTATGTCCTGCATTGTATGAGAACTGCTCATTCCGCTATGCCTGAATCTGAGTGAAGCAATTGAAGGTCTCTGAATAGAAGTTCTTTGAGATTAGTTTCCAGCCAACTCAATGCAAGCTTGTTTTTTTTGTTTTGGATCATCTTCAATTCCGATTTTGTCTTTTTCAGAATCTCTTTTTGCCTGTTGAATGTCTTTTCAGCATTTTTACATTCCTGTTTTGTCTGCAGGCATATTTTTTTAAGATGTTTCAGAGCTGCCGGTTTGATAATTAATGCCCCCGGATTCAAATAGGAGCGAATTATTTTGGATTTTAGCTGAGTCAAGTCCTCCGGTTTCTGTATTGAAAATGGATTTACCCAGAGCTTCCGCTGAACGTGTGTTAACTTGAAGTTCATTTCAGAGGCATCATTTTCATCTTCACAAAGCAGAAGTGCTCTTTGAAGCTTGATTTCGGAAGCATCTTTGTCAGCACTTTCCCAATTCGTACTTGTGGAGAGAGCATCACTCAGCATAGTTGCAAGGGGCTCTATTTTTTTCAGCACATCATATTCCTGTGAGTAAAGCAACTGATCGCTTTCAGCATGCATGTTCATTGTCAGGGCGGCTTTTTCTTTTCCCAGCAATTTTTCCTTCAAACCCTCCAGTTCTGCCCGCTGGATTGGCAATGGTTCAGTGTTGCCTGCTGATTTCATATCATTTAAAAAAACAAACTGGCTGAGCGGTTCAAGAATCTGGTCTAATTCTTTGCGCCAGTCGAAGATTTGACCTTTAAAATCTGGAAGATTGCAGTCGTGCAGTTTCAGTAATACTTCAGAATCTTTCAGATTATCTTCTTCAGGGCTAATTTCTTCAACTGTGACTGCATTTGCATATCCAATTCCCTTTAATAATTTTTTCATTAAATTGCTGATAATGCTGTACCTGCATAAACAGAGAATTTGTGGGGCAGACTGTTTAACGGTTGCTTTTTTCTGTTTATGTTTTCCTGCATTTTCGTTGATCAATCCTGCAATGAAACGCTTAAATGGAGGATTATTTTCAGTGCATTCATCCAGTTTTATCAGATGTTCAATCCTTGTTTTATCAAACGTGATGTTCTTAATTGAGTTAAAAGGGATGCCGGGAAAAAGATAACAGGCCTTTGCTTCACGCAGAATTCCAACTACCTGTTTAGGGTCAACAATATTACTACGTTCACTCAATAGCATTTCAATTGACTGGCCAGGTGATAACTGATCCTTTTTTGTTTGAATATTACGAATGTTTTTAAAAGGAATTAGAGTATTTACAGGAATTTCGTCTGGAGTTTGTTTTAAAACTGAACCCGAATCAGAGATATATTCAATTGTCTGAAACTGAGAATTTAGGGAAATTCTTGGGAATCTTGGAATATGATGATTCAGAAGCAGTTCCGGAGCAGAAATTTTGAACCGCATTTTGTTTACCAGTTCAAAGGTAGGATTGAATTTCAGGATCGAATGGAGTTCTTCCTGTATTGTTTGTATTGCCATGACAAGGCGCACCCTTTTGGCAGACTTACTCTGTACATTATCCAGCAAATCCAGGAAATTTTCTGCTGATTCAAATTTTCTGGGAGTAAACAACAGCCAGTCTGGATTGTGATTCAAAATATCTGCGGACAGATTTTCTGTATCCTTTAACCAATTTTTTGTTTCAGATGCAGAATTTTCAACCTCATACAATTTGGTATTCAGTTGACGGGAAATGTGTATTTGCAGTTGCTTAATTACTGTATTCCAGTCATGGCTTGAGAAGCCTATGCCTACAAGCTGCATTTCGCGGATTAATTCAGACGGTTTGAGAGGCAAAATCCAATACTGGGAATGATACCATGCTTTACCAATGAAGTAAATTTCCTTGACTTCTTAAAGTCCAAAAAAGGAGAATGATCCGCCTGCAAATTCATAAATCTGCTTATGATAATTATTCAGTGAATAATCAAACAAAGGGAATTTTTTTCGCCTTGCTTGCTGTACTTGGTGGCGGACTTTATGCCATTCCATACCGTCTAAGTTTGGAAACAGCAAATGCTCTTCCAGTAATTTGGGGAGTTTTTTTATGTGCATTTTTGTTTTCTTTGCCCGGGGCATGGCTGGCACGGCATCAGACAAAATATTCGTGGAAGATAGCAGGCATCGCCCTGGCAACATCACTCGCAGGAGTTCTGGGTAATTATTCCATTTGCCAGGCCTTGAACCTGGCTTCACCCACACTGATGGTTTTGTTGATGCGAAGTGAGGTCATTATCGCCATGATCCTTGGCTGGATGTTTTTGAAAGAGTTTGTAACAGTACGGATCTTTACTGCGGTGGTGTTGATCCTTGCAGGGATATTGGTGATGAAGCTGGATTCTCTCAGTTTTGAGATCAAGGAATGGTCAGCAATACTCTGGGCGTTTTCTGCCGCATTCGGTTTTGCATCGATGCAGGTTCTTGCAAAAAGCATCATTCATGAGATTCATCCGCAGGTATTGAATGTTTTTCGTTTGGCGATTGGACTTGCACTGCTCTGGTGCGTTGAGGAAGTAAGAAGTGATATTCCGGCTCTGCATATTTCAGAATGGATATGGATAGCAATGGCTGCCTTTTGCGGACCATTTTGGGGGAGGGTGGCATTTACTTATACTTTACGATACCTTACTATTTCCAAGGCGAATATCATTGTTTCTTTTGCACCTGTAATGACGCTCTTGTTCGAGTTTCTTGTTTTTGGCACTCTAATCAGCTGGCTTGAAACATTAGGCGGGGCAATCATGCTTGCAGCAATTATCTGGATTTTTCTGCCCGGACTAAGCACTAATGCTGAAATGGCTGAAAAATTAAACTGATGATGTATCAAATTAATTATCATGCATCTGTAAAATAAAAAAATAAATGGAAATATTAATTCTCGGAGGAGGGGTTGCAGGAATTTCAACCGCATATCAACTGCTGAAGGATGGGCATCAAGTGACTGTAATCGATCGTGATCATCCCGGTACAGGTGGAGCAAGTTTCGGAAATGCCGGGCTTATTGCGGTAGGGCATTCCATTGCCTGGGGTTCTCCCAAGGCACTTAAACTCTGGTTCAAAACATTATTTCATGATCATCCTGTCTTCAGGATGAATCTGCGTTTGGACCCGCAATTGATTCGCTGGGGATTGAAGTTTATTGCCCAGTGTACAAACTCCAGGGCAGTCCAGAACTCACTGGATAAACACAGAATTTCCATGTACTCACAGAAAATTTTGAATCAGGTTGTTTCAGAAACAGGAATAAAATATGAACAAAATTCAAAAGGTCTGCTTTTTCTTTATCGAAATCAGCAGGCATTTGAAGAAGGAATTAAACATACCTTACTGCTTAAGGGTGCAGGACAAAGGCTGGAAACTGCTGATAAAGAACGTGTGCTGGAAATAATTCCTGAACTGGAAAGTTCAGAAGATCAAATTGCCGGCGGAATTTTTTCACCGGACGATGAGTCTGGGGACTCCAGAATATTTTGTGAACAGCTGATGGAAACCTGCAGGGGTATGGGAGGTACTTTTATGCAGGATGTAACAATAGAACGGCTAGAAGCATCTGGAGAGCTAATAAAGAGAGTTGTTACAAACAAGGGGGTTTACACTGCTGATCGTTATGTGCTCTGTTTAGGTTCGTGGAGTCCGCTGCTGGTCAGGTCGTCACTGGGTATCCGGCTTCCTATTTATCCTGTCAAGGGCTACTCCATCACAGTGCCTGTAGAAAATCATCATACACCACCGAGAATTGGGGGATTGCATGAAGAAGATTTCCTGGGATTTGCACCAATGGGAGATCATTTCAGGGTCAGTTCTGTCTCAGAATTTTCCGGATACGATGTTGGTCATACTCCGGAAGATTTTGATCACATCTTTGACTGTGCAAAAAAACTTTTTCCAAATGCAGGGAATTATGATAAAGCAAAATGCTGGTCAGGATTACGTCCAATGACTCCTGAAGGAACCCCGATTCTGGGCACGGGACC
>CAJXDX010000070.1 GCA_913052275.1 uncultured Pseudomonadota bacterium
CGGGAAAAGGAAATTGAAATCCGGTATGCTCCTGAACTGCCTTATGAAGAAATCCTCAAAATAATTGCAGATTTTCACTGCATCCTCACACGATCCGAAACAGAGATTCCGAGGGAGCTGATTGATAGTGCACCAAATTTAAAGGTAATCGCTCGCGCAGCAGTGGGTATTGGAAATATAGATGTGGACTACGCAACGGAAAAAGGCATTCTTGTAATTAACACTCCTGGAATAAACACTACATCTGCAGCTGAACTTGCGATAGGTTTACTCTTATCGGCAATGAGAAAAATAGTACCTGCTCACAGCCACATGAGTGAACTTAAATGGGACCGTCATGCATTTACAGGCACAGAACTGTTGGGAAAATCAATAGGAATTATAGGACTTGGCAATGTCGGTCACCGGGTTGCCCGTTACGCTAAAGCCTTTGAAATGGAGGTTCTTGCATATGACCCATATGTTTCAGATGAGGTATTTGATCGCCACCACGCTAAAAAGTGTACGTTGGATGAACTTCTAACTAGTGCCGATGTAATCAGCATGCATGTCCCTAAAAACGAGGAAACGACAGGAATGATTGGCGCAGCAGAATTCAGTCTAATGAAATCAGGAGCAGTGATCTTAAATACTGCTCGTGGCGGGGTAATTCAGGAGAAAGCGTTGCTGGAAGCATTAAAATCTGGCAAAGTGGCCGCGGCAGGAATTGATACCTGGGAAGTGGAGCCGCCAACAGAAAATCCGTTTCGTGATTTTCCTCAAGTTGTAATGTCACCTCATGTGGGTGCCTCCACAAAAGAGGCTCAACAAAGAATCGCCGAATCTGTTGCCACACAGATACCACGTGCTCTCCGCGGTGAAGTTGTGGACTATCCTGTAAATATGCCCAGCGTACAGGTATTAAGCAGCAGTCCAGTTTCTTCCTACACCTCGCTTGCAGAAAAACTCGGTTTGTTTTCTTCGCAATATGTTGAATTTACGCCAACACATTTGGCAATCACTTACAGGGGGAAACTAGCTAAACACGATGCAACGCTTCTGAGGCTGTGTTTTCTAAAAGGTCTGTTGCAGAGCAGGCAGGACTATGTAAGTTATGTCAATGCAGACCAGCAGGCTGAAAATGTTGGACTGCATGTTGAAGAACATGAGGACCCCGGATTTACAGATTATGAGAGTGCGCTTATGTGCAAACTTTCAGCCTCAGGCAGGCAATTTGTAATTGGAGGAGTAGTTTTCAGCGGCCCTCACCCGCGCATCACCTTGATCAATGGTTTCATATGTGAATTTGAAGCTGAAGGAACAATTTTAGCTACAACTAATCAGGACCGCCCAGGCATGGTAGGAGTGTTAGGAACATGCTTGGGTAAAAATGGTATCAACATCGACCAGTTTCAACTGGCAAGAAATACTCGCGGAGGCGAGGCTTTGTCATTGATACGTGTTGATGATGACTTGCCTTTAAAAGTTTTGAAAGAAATACGAAATCAGGAAGGTATAACTTCTGCTTGTAAGATTGTGCTTTAACCAACAAAAATTGCTGATTATAATGAATACGCAGCTAATCAATGCCTAAATTCGAAAAAATACTATGAGATATCTCAAACCTTTGATGGATCAGAATTTCCTGGAATACGCCTCCTATGTAATTAAGGACCGTGCTATTCCGGACATTGAAGATGGTCTCAAACCTGTGCAGCGTCGTATTCTGCATTCAATGAATGAAATTGATGACGGTAAGTTCAACAAGGTGGCAAATATTGTTGGAGAAACCATGAAACTGCATCCGCATGGAGATGCGGCTATCGGCTCAGCACTGGTTGTGATGGCCAACAAGGAATATGTGATCGAAAAACAGGGGAATTTCGGGAACCTGCTTACTGGTGACCCTGCTTCTGCATCAAGATATATAGAGGCGCGTCTGACCCCGCTGGCAAAAGAAACTCTCTTTAATACAGAGTTGACTGAATATGCTGACAGCTATGACGGAAGAAATAAGGAGCCGGTGGTATTGCCCTGCAAACTTCCGCTCTCCCTGCTGTTTGGCGCTGAAGGGATTGCCGTTGGAATGTCAACTAGAATATTACCACATAATATCAATGAAATTATCGACGCGCAAATTGCTTTTCTACAAAATAAATCCTTTAAACTGCTGCCTGATTTTCTTAGTGGAGGGATGCTTGATGCAGGTGAATATGAGGACGGTAACGGCAAGGTTCGGGTGCGTGCAAAAATAGAGATAACCGATGACAAATTATTAACTGTACGTGAATTGCCATTTGGCGTGACGACTGAATCGTTGATTCAGTCCATCCAGGATGCTGTGAATAAAGGCAAATTCAAATTATCCTCAATAGATAACTTTACCGCGGAGACTGTTGAAATTGAGTTGAAAGCCGCCAGGGGGATGGATGCTGAAAAGTTACTTAAATTACTGTACGCCTTCACTCAGTGCGAAGTCTCCATTTCAGTTAATATGCTTTTGATTCAGGACAACCAGCCGGTGCAGCTGAATGCCAGTGAAGTATTGAAACGCAATACCCTGCGGCTGAAGGACCTGCTGAAGCAGGAATTGATGCTATCTCTTCAGCAGACAAAGCAAAAATGGCATCAACGCAGAATGGAAATGTATTTCATTGGAGAAAAACTGTATAAGAAACTGGAGACCTGCGATTCTTATGAGGAGGCCCTTGAAGTGGTGAGAAAAGCTGTACTTCATATTGAGTCAATTCTTCCATTTCCCATTGAACAGGAAGATATCGAAAAACTGCTGACATTGCAGATAAAACGTATAACAAGATATGATCAGAAAGAAAGCCAGACAGAACTTGACAAATTAAAAGTTAAAATCAGCTCTATAAATAAATCTCTGAAAAACATCACGGGCTACACGGTTTCATATCTGGAAAAAATCAAGGAAAAATATGGTTCAGATTATCCTCGCCGTACCAGAATAAAGAGCTTTGACGAAATCCGAGTTCAGGATGTGGCAGAGAAGCAAAAAGTGGGCTGGGACCGTAAAGAAGGATTTTTGGGTTTGAATGTAAAGCAGGGAAGCACTTCTATTTATTGCTCTGCATATGACAAAATAGTAGTTATTCGCAAGGATGGTACATACCAGGTTATCCGTGTTCCAGAAAAACAGTTTATAGGAAAAAATGCGATAAGCGTGGAAAAACTGGATTCAAAGAAAGTACACAACATTGTTTACTGGGAAGGAGCAAGTCAGGTTTGTTATGCGAAACGTTTCCGTGTGGAAAAGTTTATTCTTGACCGGGAATATAATTTGTTTCCCAATAAAAAAGGAGCGAAAATCCTGCATTTGAGTCATGGGGATGGAATTAGAGTTGAAACCTCATTTGTACCGAGGCCCAGGCTTCGCAAATCCAGTCAAATATTTGATTTGGATGATCTTGCTGTAAAAGGAATTCAGGCCAGGGGAAACAAGGTTTCCAGCAAGTCTGTGCAGAGTGTGAAAGTGGTTACCGACAGGCTGGAGGAACAGGAGACCCTTCCTTTGCCTGAAGTTTCTGAATTATATTGAATTGCAAATTTACATTAAAAATATTAACATCAGTTTCAATAATATAGTTTGAACAGTAAGCCGAAAAAAACATAATGTCATCAAAATGCGAAATTTGCGGAAAAACTCCTGCTAATGGAAATCGGGTCAGTCACGCCAACAACAGAACAAAAAGGCGCTGGATGCCGAATTTACAAACAGTGCGAATCCGTAAGCCGGGAGGAAATCGTAAAAAAACTCGAGTATGCGCCCAATGCATACGTTCAGGTAAAACAATCGCCGCCTGACACCAATTTCCCATCCAGCCGGCATAAAATGCTCGACACAGCCGGATTACTTGCCTAATAGCCGTTGGATAAATGCTGCTAGATAATTGTTCCCAAATTTTCACGCTGGGGCCGGAAGGAACTTTTAGTGATGAGGCCGCCCAGAAAATCCGCGGTGAAGGAATCATTGTTACTTATACCGGTACTTTTGCAGAAGCACTTTTCAGAGTGACGGAAGACCCGGATTCTGCAGCAGTGGTTCCAATTGAAAATTCAGTTGCAGGAACCGTGGCACAGGTTCAGGACTCACTTGTCAGTAATAAATTGGTTATCCTGGGAGAGATCAATTTGCTGATCGAGTATTCTTTGCTCGCAAACGCGGCACCGGAAGAAGTGAAGCTATGTTATGCCCACCCTCAGGCATTGGAACAAAGCAGTAAATTTCTTTCTAAAAATCTGGCAGCATCCCAGAATCAATTAACAAGAAGCAATGTAGATTCGGGAATTCAATTTCTTCAGGCAATTAAGTCTGATAACGGAGCTTTGGCTGCAATTGTCCCGGCTTCTTTTGCAGATTCATATCCTGAATGGAAGGTGGCTTCAGGAATTCAGGACTATCATAATAATACGACCCGTTTTCTGGTTGTACGGCCCCGTCAGGAAAATGAAGAACATGATTTTTCACGCAAAAAAACATCCCTTTATGTAGAGTTCCAGGAAGACCGCTCGGGCCTGCTGTACGAACTGTTAAGTGTGTTCAATCTTTTTCAGATAAATCTTTGCAGGCTTGAGTCTAGGCCCGCAAAGGATACCCCCTGGGCGTATGTTTTTTATGTGGATTTTTATAATACAGAACACACTGAAGCCTGTCTAGATGTCATGCGGGTTACAAAGTTTAATTACAAAGTGCTGGGAAGTTATGACCTGATCGACAGATTGGCATGACGGATGCGTATACTGAGTAGAATAAAAAATTTAACTTTTCAGCTGTTCATCTTTGTTTCTATAATCAAATTATTAAGGTTCATCAAAGCCAGCTACATCTGATTCTGATGCAAAAATGTTTGTACCGTTAAAAATACTGCAGAAACTCCTGAAGTTCACATCGATAATTTCAGCCTGGTGGTTCTTGTCCGGAATTGACAGGAGTCCAAGAGAGATGAATTTTACTCTTAAGGACCTGGAGACGAAGAACCTAGCCCAGTCCATGCCTCCACTCTCTGAAATTCCTTTAAGCTTCTATTTCATAGCGTTTTCTTTTGTAGGAACAGTTATTGGAGGAATCGTTCTTATACGTTATCTTCACAAAAAGAAAGTTGAGGACGGACTTAATAAACTGGCAAAGGACCAGGCTCAGCTGGTGGTTGATTCAGAATTTGAAGCTAGGAATTTAGAGGATGAGGACCGCGAATTTTTTCTTGAATTAAGTAATACCAGAGACCCCGCAAAGCATGTGCCGATCATCATGTCGTCGCAGAAATTTGAAGATGCAGTAATGGAGTATAAACAATCCAATAAATTTTCAGATTCAGACTTGGACAAAATATATATGCTTCGTAAGGGGCTGCAGTTCACTTTCAAGAACACAAAAGCCGGCTTTATCTGCACACAAATGCTTGAGCCCGGAACCCATCTGGAATGTCAGATTCTCCATAAAGACAAATATGTGGTTTTCATGAGTAATATCCTTGATTCAAATGAGACAGAGCTGTTGATAAAGCCACCAAAAGTTAAAAGTCGTCCTGCAAACATGAAGCAGTTTACAGAATTATACTGCAAGATTCGTCGTGAAAACGATGCAGATTATGAGTTCAAGCTCAAAATCATTGGACAACTTGTTAGGGATTTGAACGCGGTTATCTTGGAGCACACCAGCAATATACGCAGGCTGCATATACGGACTTCTGAACGACTTCAGCTTGATCTGGAAATGGAATTTGAAATGGTGACCGCTAAACAGTTTGAAATGGACCGGCAGCTTGATCTGGGAAAGGGTGATTATGCCAAGCTTTCCGGAATTATTAAAGACATGAGTGCCGGAGGAATTAAAGTCCAGCTGAAAGAACTGCCATCTGATGGAATAAAGAGAGAAGATGTTTTTCTTTTCCATCTGCCTTATGCCAGTCTGCGCAAAAAACTGGCCGTCTCAGTGCTCGATGTGGTTTCATACGAAGGATTAAGTGATATCCACTGTGAGTTCCGTGATGTGGACATGCTGACACGCATGAAACTTAATCAGTACCTGCATCGTAGAAAATTAAGTATGGAAGCCGCCTGAACAATATCTGACAACAGGAGATGTTACGAAAGTTCATTTACGGGTTATGCCTTGTGGCATTGCTTGTAATTGTCGGCGGATATGGTTATCTGCATACTAAATTGCCTCAGCGTTCCGGTGAAATAGTTCTTCCCGGTTTAAAGCATAAGGTACAAGTTTTATTCGATGAATGGGCAGTTCCTCACATCGAAGCGCAAAATGAACAGGATGCATTCTTGGCTCTTGGCTACCTGCATGCGCAGGACCGCCTGTTCCAGCTGGAATTGATGATCCGTGTTGCCCAGGGAAGGCTTTCAGAAATTCTGGGTGAGGACATGCTTGACGCGGATCGCTATTTTCGCACCTTGGGCATCAGCCGTTTTGCAGAAACTTATGCCAAAGACTACTTCCACAAAAATCCTCAAAATGTTAAAGATGCATTAAAAGCTTATCTGTCCGGCCTGAATGCATTTGTATCTGGTGGGCCTGCACCGATTGAATTCACCCTGTTGGGAATCCCTAAACGAGAATATACCATCAAGGATTTGATCTGCACCGGTGTTTACATGTCCTATACATTCACCAACGCAGTCAGGCAGGATCCCCTGCTTAGTTATATTCACAACACATTTGGCGCAGGTTACCTTAAGGATCTTGCTGTTTACTGGCCAGAGGACGACACAAAAATCAATGTCTCAGGCAAAAGTTCAGGTTCTGCGCTTGAATTAGCAGAGCTTTCATTTGAGATTGCAAATGTGCTTTCTCAGGTTCCTCCGTTTTTTGGCAGCAACGCCTGGGCAGTTTCCGGTTCACGTACCAAATCTGGAAAAGTGATTTTGGCCAACGATCCTCATATCGGTTATGCCGCTCCTTCAACCTGGTATGAAGCACACTTGAAAACCCCGGATTGGGAACTGTATGGACATCACATAGCCGGCATACCTTTTGCCATAATTGGCCACAATCGCCGCATGGCATGGGGCGTTACCATGCTGCAAAATGATGATCTTGATTTTTATTTGGAACGCTCAAATCCTGATAATCCTGATCAAGTCTGGTTTCGTGATGACTGGGAAGACCTCAGAATAATTGAGGAAACCATCCCGGTCAGGGACAGTGAAGATTATCCGCTGCGCATTCGAATTTCAAGACATGGTCCTGTAATAAACGATGTACTGGAGCCGGTAAAAGAAAGAGTTAAGCAGCCTGTTGCGCTTTCCTGGCAGATGCTTTCGGATTTTGAAAATTCAACAGAGCAGGTTTTCTATGAGCTGGGTCATTCTAAAACCTTGGCAGATACTCAAGCTGCGGTCAGCAAACTACATGCACCTGGATTGAATATCAGCTATGGAGATGCTGAGGGCAACATTGCCTGGTGGGCAGCCGCACGGCTATTGATCCGCCCCTCTCATGTTAACTCTTTCATTTTCCTGGATGGAGCCAGCGGAAAGGACGAGTTTTCGGGCTATCGTGACTTTTCCGGAAATCCTCAATCTGTAAACCCAAACTCCGGAATTGTTTTTAATGCCAATAATCAGCCGGGAGACATGGGAACTGGACTGGAGCCCGGGTACTACGCACCCGAAACAAGGGCTCGCCGGTTAAGCCAGTTATTAAAACAGGAAAAATATGATTGGACAGCCTCAGATATGCAGCAGATCCAGCTGGATACAAAGCATACTGGAATACACCGCTTGCGGGACCACTTTTTGGAAGTATTAAATGAATCTTCCGGACGGGACAAGGTCTTCCGGAGTGCTGCAGAAACTTTTATAAACTGGGACGGAAATCATGCAAAAGATGCTGTTGGTCCAACAATTTATCACCGCCTGTTTTACCATTTAAGCATCAGTATCTTTGCTGATGAAATTGGGGAAAAGGGGACAATGGTTCTGCTCAGCACTTCGCTGGCAGATAAAAGCATACCCGGGATTCTTAGCAGCCCGGAGTCTCCATGGTGGGACAATTTGAATACAAAAGAAAAAATTGAAACCAGGCAGGAAATACTAAGTACCGCGTGGGTCAAGACAGTGCAGAGCCTTCAGCAGGATTACGGTACGTCTGTGGAAAACTGGGAGTGGGGCAGGATACACACTCTGGAAATCCAGCACCTGCTTGGTCGTAAAAAACCATTGAATTTTTTATTCAATCTTGGCCCGTATCCTGTTCCTGGAAGCAAAGGGGTTCTGAACCAGCTGCGTCAAAAATATGGGCCGAAGGCCCTTAAAGTAAGCTCTGGTCCATCTACACGTCGAGTGATTGATTTTTCAGATGCAGAAAATTCTGATGGAATAAGCCCTACAGGACAGTCCGGTTATTTTTTTGATCC
>CAJXDX010000071.1 GCA_913052275.1 uncultured Pseudomonadota bacterium
AAAACTGTCTGATTTGATGTTTTATGCATAATTGTGTGAAGACTGCTTCTAGGTATCTCAACTGCTTCTTCAGAATTAAATGCTTTGCTTGAATTTTGCTTCAAAACAGTCTGCAGACCGTCCTCTGAAAGTTCGGCCTCATCTGAAGCATGCTCAACTTGGTGCAGAACTTTTTGCAGAACAGCGGTAGAACTGTCTGGTGTGGTGTCATCCAGTAATGACTGGAGTCCTGTTTCAGCAACCCCGCTTTCTTCCAGATTCACAAAATTGCTTTCTTCTGTAAAAATCCTGGGATCTGCCAGCTCAATCATTTCCTCGGCAATTGGAACTGACTTTTGCAAGATATTTGACTGAACAAGCCGGGAATCTTCAGACAATAAATTACCTTTTATTGTTTCAGTCGGGAACAGAGAGTGGTCTGACAATGTATCTGCAGTTTTCTCTGCTCCAATTTCTGAATCAAACTGATTTTGATGAACGTATGTAATTAAAGAATCCTGACCGTCCTCTTCCAGCAGTTCCTCTAACATGTTTTCATAATCAGTTTCTTCTGCCAGCATTTGGTCAAGAGTTGAATCAAAAATTTTTTCTTTTTCGTTTTCTCCGGATTCAACGTCTAATTCTGTTGTAACAACTGCCTCTTCTGAAGAGGAAAGAGCCGTTTTTTGTCCAATTGGTTCCATATTCACAATTTCATTTTTTAGTGGTCATTTCTGCGATCAAGTTTGCAGATTCTGTTGCTCCCATACTGGCAAGTACCAGTGAAGCTTGCTTTTCTTTCATCTGTTTCAGGATGTTTACAGCAATTACTCGATCAAGTTTGGTTATCGATTGCGCTGCCGTAGCAGCATCCATTTTTGAGTATAATGCGACTGCTTTTTCAAGTTGACTGTCATCCTGATTTTTCTTTTTCTCAATATCTCTTTCAATTTCCTGCTGGAGTTTTTCCAACTGGCTAACCTGTCGCTGAATATCCTCCTGCAGAGATTTGAGCTGATTTTCTCTGCGGTCCAACTCTAAACTTCTAACACTCAGCAGTTTTTGTTGTTCAGCCAGTCTTGTTAGAATCTTTTGTTCGGTCTCAGTAAACTTACGAGGTTTTTTTTTCTTTTTTACTTCTTCTTCCTCAACCGCACAAAAATCAATACCGTAATCCGCACAGATTGAACCGATTGATTTTTTCAATTCTTCGATTGATGTTGGTATGCTATAAGCGGGCCTTGCCATCATGAAAATTACAATAAATAAATATAAAAACCTGAAATCATTAATTAAATTTAATATTTTTTTCATACTGTTTCAGTTGATTAGCAATAATAATCTGAATTAGGATTGAAGAAAATTGGGTAAAAATTATTAAATTTTTGCATGACGGCGGTAATTTTGGGCAATTTCGTCCGCTTCCAAACGTTCCAGACGTTCCATTTCATCAATGTATTTTTTATTCTCTTTATCCTTTAGAATTTCAAGAACTCGTTTTTTTTGAGTTGCCAGTGTCAATTCATGACGTTTCAAATCCACAACTTCCTGTTGTTCTTTCAGCTGATACTCAGTAAGTTCCATCTGCTGCTCAATTCGCTGCTGAAAATGCCCTCCTAATATGAGCTGACTAATAGTAAGTCCGTTTTCCTTTGCATCGTCCAAGTCTTTATTATGTATTTCAAGAGCACTGCTCATCAGCTGCAACCTTTCTTTATATTGCTGTTCAGCCTGTACCTCATCCGCAAGTGCTTTCTGGTAGAACTTTTCAAGTCTCTTTCGAACTTTTAAAGCTGTTTCCAGAGTGAAACGGGGCATGTCACCAGATAATAATGATTAAATTTCCGCAGCAAACGAGTTAGATCCAGCCAAGAAGAAACCAGTCAAAAACTAACTTTCCAGCTAATACTTGGCTGCTGAATAGCGTACAGCAAATAAATGAGTTTTTTTCGTTGTGCAATATCCCTGCAAATTAAACACAAGAAGGTTTAATCAGGATATTTGTTAAGTGGATTCTGGCAGGACATAAAAATGGTTAAGAGCAATCGCGGCTGCATTGCTGACATTGAGGGAGGACACTTTAGGGTTTCCGGCAATACTGACAAGCCAGTCACACTGCTTGCGAATGAGAGGGCGAATTCCCCGTCCTTCATTACCCAGTACTAAAACAAGGGGTTTGTCCCTTACCAGTTGACTGACAGACTGATTAGATTCTTCCGCAAGTCCGACAATCCAGTATCCTTCAGATTTTTGTTTCTGAAGAAACCTTGTGAGGTTTGTCGCGGATATAACAGGTAACCATTCTGCTACTCCGGAAGAAGATTTGGATACAACAGGAGTTAATCCGCATGAGTGATCTTTTGAGACAACCACAGCGCTGACATCAAAAAAACCACAGGTACGCAGGACCGCACCCAGATTGTGTGGATCTTCAATCTGATCCAATACGACAATCAACGGCAGTTTACCTTCTACCGGCAGAGGCAAATCAGAGATGGGGAAAAAAGGCAGAATACCACAACGCAGCACCACACCCTGATGAACCGCATCAGGACACATTTCTGTCAATTTACTTCCAGGAACTTCATTTACAGTTATCCCGAGCTCTTCTGCAAGCTCCTGGATTTCCCTAATGCGTCCGGAATTGTTTTTACCGCTTTTTATGTATAATTCAGAAAACTGCCGTTTTCTGTGCCGTAACGCTGCAAATACGGGTTGTAGACCATAAAGCAACTCCCATTGGGTATTACTCTTTGAGACTTTTTTTCTTGTCACTGCTTGTTATGCGCTCCAAAGCATTTATCAGCTCTTCATATTCATGAGCCACTGGAAAATCTGGATATTCAGCAGCTATTTTTTCAGTCGTACGGAATAAAATTCCCTGATTTGCTTCCTTCAGCATATTGATGTCATTATAAGAATCACCCACTGCAATGGTATGGTATTTTAACTCTTTAAATGCTTTTACTGCGAAACGCTTCTGGTCTTTCATTCTCAGGCAATAATCTACAATTCTGCAATTTCCATCTAATTTCAATGAATGGCATAGCACAGTGGGGTACTGCAGCTTATGCAGCAAAGGCCTGATAAATTCGCGGAAAGTGTCAGAAAGAATTACAACCTCATTTCTTTCTCTAAGCCATGTCAGGAATTCAAGTGCACCATCAAGAGGCTCAATATGTTCAACTACTTTATGAATGTCTTTCAGAGTTAAGTTATGCAGGTCACAGATTTTCAGCCGGTGTTTCATCAGTTCATCATAATCAGCAATATCCTGGGTAGTCAGCTTTAATTCTTCAATCCTGGTAACCTCTGCCAGACCGTCCCAGATTTCAGGAATCAATACTCCTTCCAGATCAAGAAACACTACTAACATTTTGCCTGTAAGTGTCATTTATATTTCAAAAAAATACAGAATTCATGTGAATGCAGAAGACTGATTAAAGAGTAATGGCACTCTCTCAATCTGCTGAAATTATATATAATTGCTCGTCATTATGAATGAAGGGATAGTCTTGATTAAGAGGTGATATCGTTCAAGGTTTCCCTCATATCTTTGGGGTCATACAAGAAAATTCATGACTGCCTAGTAAACTGATTTCAGCAATAATTTCATGAATAACTTACTCCGAAGCATTTCAGTCAGTTCATCTTCATGCTCCAATATTAAGACACTCAATTTTTGCAGAAAAAGTCCTCGCTCTGAAGTTGTTGTTATGCCCCACTAACCTTCAATGGTTTCTGCTGATTCAGGAGGAAGCCACTTCCCATCAATCAGAATTTTTCCTTCAAAATCATTCATTCATGATTTACTTTTACTGCTGTTTCTGCTTTTCATCGCTTCCAACCGTGCAATTAAACTGGAAGTATCCCATCGATTCCCCCCAAGAGCCTGCACTTCGGAATAAAATTGATCAACCAATGCTGCTACAGGCAAATGAGCCTGGTTTGCACGTGCCTCTTCCAGTGCAATTGCTAAATCTTTGCGCATCCAGTCAACCGCAAACCCGTAGTCAAAAAAGTTTTCGTTCATGGTTTTATAACGGTTCTCCATTTGCCACGATTGGGCTGCACCTTTGGAAATGGTTTCTATCACTGCTTCTACATCCAATCCAACTGCTTTTGCAAAATGAATCCCTTCAGCAAGGCCTTGTACAAGACCGGCAATGCAAATCTGATTAACCATCTTAGTGAGCTGACCAAATCCTGCAGGCCCCAATAGTTTTATCATTTTTGCATAATTACGAATAAGCGGTTCTGCTCTTTTAAAACTTTGCTGATCACCTCCAACCATCACAGTCAGGACTCCATTTTCCGCCCCGGCCTGGCCTCCAGAAACCGGAGCATCAAGCGAAGTGCAATCAAGTTTTTTGGCAGCATCAGACAATTCACGTGCTACTTTGGCCGAAGCAGTTGTATGATCTACAAACACCGCTCCGGAATTCATTGCGGAAAAAGCACCATCTTTACCCGTGGTAACGGAGCGCAAATCATCATCGTTACCTACACATGCAAAAATAAAAGCTGCATTTTTTGCAGCCTCTGCAGGAGTCAGGGCAAGTTTACCTCCATACTCCTTTACCCATTTTTCTGCTTTAGAGGTGGTGCGGTTATATACTGTTACGTTATGACCGGCTTTGGCTAAAAATCCTGCCATAGGATAACCCATCACACCGAGTCCAATAAATGCTGTATTTTCAGACATATTTCGTTATTTGAATTTATGGTTAATTTCCAATTTCATATGCATCAGAAGAATATGTTAAAAAGTTTTTCAGCAGTTCGCTTCCGGGAAAATTTTTGGGAAACATTTAAGCCACTCAGGTTTCCCAGGTTTAATATTCAACTCCTTTCTGAAAACTGATTAATGACCAGGGTTATTAATTATTATGAAAGGAGAATGCACTGCACCTACTGAGGAATTCCTTCTAGCGGAATTTATCTCGCAGTCGTGATGTTTTTTCCTGTTCAAATAATTTTTCTTAAACAAAGAAAGAAAAAAATCTCAACCAGTTTGCTCAGTGATATTTTAGTTTGTATGATCTTTTTTACAAGTCCGATATATTGCTAATATTGTTTAAGAAAACATATCGACCATTTTTTTCTGGGCTTTTGGTGCTATACTTTTTCAGTCTGTCCAAAAGAAACTTAGAGATATATAAAAAGAAAGTTATCATTGTTTTCAAAATTTCAACTGAATTGCTTCAAATGACTGGAGAGCATGCCGTTGCTGTTATAGTTGCTGCAGGGAAAGGTTCTCGCATGGGAGAGAATCGCAATAAATTGCTTCTTCCCTTAGGAACAAGTACAATACTTGAGACTAGCCTGGAACCATTTTTAAAGCATTCAAGAATCCGGAAGATTTATTTGGCAGCATCTCTCCAGGATCTTCAATTGATAAAAAAGATGATACCTGAAGAAGTTTTCCTGGTTGAAGGTGGTAAGCGCAGACAGGACTCGGTACATAATGCACTGGTGGAGGTTATGAAGGAAAAAAATATTCCTGACGCTGTATTGATACATGACGGAGCACGTCCTTTTTGCAGCGCAAATCTGATAGATCGCGTTTTGGACGCAACACACAAGCATGATGCCGCAATTCCTGTACTGCCCATTAATGACACTGTCCGCCGCATAACTGTGGAAAAAACCAATGTTGTAGACCGGAGTGGATTATATTCTGTTCAAACCCCTCAGGGATTTCGTCCTGAACTGATATATGCCGCATCATCAAAGGCAAAAAATACAGATGTTACTGACGATGCATCTCTGATTGAAAAAACCGCCCAAAGAGTTGCGTCTGTAGAAGGGGAAGTGCATAATATAAAAATCACCACTCCAGCTGATTTAAAACAAGCCAGATGGATTATAAATTCAATGAATCATGTCAGAATCAAGTAACTGATTATCATCTCACCCGCATGATTCCCCGTTTGTCTATCATTTCCAAATGGCACATTGGATTCCCGTTCCATAAAGGGCTGTTTTTGCTGTTCCTGTTTTTATTTCACTTCACTCTGCCCATAGAAGTTGATGCAGCAAAAAAATCTAATAAATCCAAGGTAACAATAAATCTTCCCCAAACACTTATCCTCAAAGAATTCATCAAAATCATCTCAGAAAAAACTGGAACCGTTTTTGTTTATGAAGAGAAAAATCTGCGTGGGCAAATGTCCATCACATCCCCTCGTAATTTCAAAGTAACTCAGGAGGATGCCTTTTTCTTTTTTGAAAAAATACTTGCCAGTCAGGGACTGACAATGGTTCGCAAAGACAGAAGCAATGTTGTTGAAATTCTTCCTGCATCAGAAGCACGTTTCTCGCGACTGCCAATTTCACGTGATGGAGATACATTCAAGGCAAAAGGAGGCAACTATGTGATGCGCCTCATACCAATAAAACAAGCCGACCTGAAAAGCATTCAGGCAACTCTGCAACCTATTTTTTCCAAGACAGGAGCTCTTCTGGCATACGAGCCTTTGAACACGCTGATTGTTATCGATGTTGAATCAAACGTAAGCAGAATAGCGGAACTGATCCGATTGCTCGACACATCACTACCGGAAGGAATTGAGCAGATAGTCACTTTGCAGCAAATAGTGCACAATGACGTTTCAGAAATTCACAAAACAGTTTCAGAATTGTTTTCCAGCCTGGTCCGGAAAGGCAAGCCTGCCCAATTCAAGCTCCTGATTGAGGCACGCTTGAATTCACTATTTATCATAGCAAATCGAGAGATTACTGACGAGATTGTTGAATTGATTGAGCAGGTTGATGTCCCGGTAGAAGGTGCAACCACTACTATTCATGAACTGAAATATTCTGAAGCGACAAAACTTGTTCCCCTCATTACAACAGTTTTTCCAAAAACCGCCTCAATTAAAATTGTACCATTTGCCCCTTTTAATGCACTGATTATCATTACAAATCCTGTAACAACCAGGCAAATAATAGAACTGGTAAACCAACTTGATATACCAAGAGGTAACCGCCAAATAAAACTTCAGCTGCTGGAATATGCCTCTGCCACAACATTGGCTCCATTGCTCTCAAAGATTTTCGCGGATAAGATTGTGGCTGGAAAAGGTGAAGGAGAAACCGCTGCAGGAAGTCCTGTCAAAATAATTGCGGAACCCAGGCTGAACGCACTTATTATCATCGCGGACCGCCTGGCAACTGACAGAGTTCTTCAGCTGATTCAAAAACTTGATACCGAACAGGGAACTTCCGGTGAAATTCAACTTAAACTGGTTCAACTGGAACACACTACTGCCAAAAGAATGGCCAGCCTGTTGACGAAAATTTTTTCAGACCAAATTATTGCTGGCAAAGGTGAAGGTAAAACCACGAAATCAAGTCCGGTAAAAATAATTGAAGAAGAACGTCTGAACTCTTTAATTATTATCGCCGGAAGGCTGGAAATTGAACGAATATTATCATTAATCAAGCAGTTGGATGTCTTCCAGGAAAGCGGGAAAATTCAAAGTAATTTTAAGCTATATCACCTTCAGCACGCAGTTGCAAAAGACCTTGCTGTTATGCTTAAAGAGGTTACCGGAAAAATTACTGAAGTTGCCCGGAAAGATGTGGAACAAAAACCGGAAGAAGAGCAACAGGCAAATATTGCAGATGCAGGGAATCAATCTGAAATTTCAATCAGCGCAGATGAAGCAACCAACTCCCTGCTGATATTTGCTCCAGCAGACGCATTCAAAACACTTGATCAGATAATAAGCGATCTTGATGTGCCAAGAATGCAGGTATATGTAGAGGCACTTGTGATGGAAGTTTCATTAACAAAAAGTCTGGATTTAGGTATCAACTGGAAAGCTGCAGGAGCAACTAATAGCAATCGCGTGATTACAGGAGGTTTCCCTGGAGGAGGGGCATTTACCGGAGACGCTACCACTGGTGGAACCGCTGCAGTTGCTGCAGATAGTGCCACAATCGGTGTCTTGAACGGTAATACAATAAGCATGGGTGGCAGGGAATTTTTCAGTTTCGGGGCATTTGTGAAAGCAGTTCAGGATAATAATGATGTGAATGTTCTTGCAAACCCGCAGTTGATGATTATCAATAACCCACAGGAGGGTGAAGTCCCGAACATTAACGTTGTTTCAGTTGTTCCTGTCTCACCAAAAACTGTCACCAGCGCAAGCAACATTTCCACAAAAGAATACCAATTTAAGGAAGTTGGTATCAAACTTGAAATTAAACCGCAAATCAGTGGAGAAAGCAGT
>CAJXDX010000072.1 GCA_913052275.1 uncultured Pseudomonadota bacterium
TTGATTGAGTTAGAAAAGCATCTATTAAAAGACAAATTATTGAATAACTAAATATTTAATCATGTACATTTTGTTTTTTAATGATTTCATAGAAAAAGAATTTAAATTTTTTTAAGGAAATTGGAAAGAAAGGGGGGCTATGCAGTTTTGAATTCCTTCAGCCATTTTATGCCCTGTTCGGCTGGATGGTCAGCATCAGCAGCTCTTGGACGATATTCTGCACCAAATAGTCCGGAGTAGCCCAACTGCCTGAATTTATTAAGAAGCCATGGATAGTTCAGCTCTCCCTGGTCCGGCTCACTTAATTTTAATAAGACATTGAATAATTATATATTAATTCAAAAAATCTAAATATATCAGCTTAGCTGATTTTTTGAGCAGCAGATAGCCCACAATCCAGACCCAGCAAGAGCTAATCAAAACCAAGTAATAAGATCGTAGTTTGTTTTGCAGTGGAAACATATGCTTACCTGTTCCTGGGCATTGGCCTTGAAAGGACATTTCTCCTACCCTGGACTGCTTCACTGAAAACTACGAAAAGTCCGGCACCCGCAATAAGCACTATTCCTAGCCAGGTCCTGTAATCAGGCCAGTCTCCAAAAATGCTGACGCTCCAGAAAATAGATAAAGGAAGGGCAATATATTCAAAGGGGGCTATAAGTCCCGCTTTAGAGACGCGATATGCATGGCTGATAAAATATGCTCCCAGGCAGCTTAAGAATCCTATTCCGAACATAATCAAAAAGTCCTTCCATGAAGGTATTGTCCAGCTCCTCAACAGATAATAAAGCGTCGAATTTGCAGGATCAGCTAATTGACCTTTTCCAAAAAACAAACCGAACAGGCCGCTGATGACAAGAAGATTTATCTGAATGTAGAATACCATGGTTGAGGCCTTTTCTTTTTCTCCCATTTTGCGTGTTGTTATCTGCACGAGTGCATATGCAAGGGCAGCTCCCAGCGGCAGCAGGCTGGCTGGATTGAAACTACCAAAGCCCGGCCTCATTATGATTATTACCCCTGCCAGTCCTGCCAATACTGCGGCCCAGCTGCGCAATTCAACTTTTTCTCCAATAAATATTACTGATAATGCAGTTATCAGCAGAGGCGCAATAAAGAAGATTGATACTGATTCAGCAAGTGAGATCGTTACAAGGGAAGTGAAAAAGCAAAGATTGGCAATAACTATTCCAAAACCTCTTAACAGATGCAGCCCCAGTCGGTTCGTAAAAATGAATCTGAAACCGCCATCTCCAGGTCCGAAAATAATAAATGTAAAAATGATTCCTACCATTGAGCGTGTAAAAACTATCTGGTGCAGGGCATAATCACCACTGATAAACTTTATCCCCATATCATTTGTGGTGAATGAGAATTGGGCGAGGATAATACACGCGATTCCTATGATCTTTTTATCAAAATTCATTGTGATTCAACAATTGCATTTATAATTGCACAAAAGAACTAAACTCATGCACTCAGATGAATGACAAATACATACTACTTTGGCTGTATATTAGGGCCCAGGGCCAATTGGTCTGTGATTAATTCAAGGCAGGAAAAGTCATTTATCCAAAGGAAGGCTGATCTATACTGAGTTTGTCTAATATTATATATTGCGGTATTCGGATCAATTAGTGAATAAAAACTACTCCCCAGGCTAAAAATTTTAAAGTATTTAAATTATGGTTGTCAATATCTGGTGGAAGGTTGCTCAAGGTTGTCTGTTTGTGGATGATGCAGGATAGAAAAACAAATACCTGAAACCGGTGAAATTATTTAGCAGGTGAAGTTGGACCTGATAAAAATCCGTGTGTCTTAAACAAACTTTGACACAGATCGAGGTAAAATTAGATTAAAGATTCTCCTGATGTTTAAAAGGTGCAATTTGATAATTTATTGTATGCAATTTTTGCAGGACAGGAAAGTGCAGTTTCATCTTTGCCAGGCTGATTTGCGAAAAGATGAATCCCAAGAAAATCACTGAGCAGAGTGAGTAAAATTTCAAGTCCTTCATTTTCAGTAACAAGGCTTGCCTAAAAGGCTTCTCCCGGACATGTCACGTTCCCAGCTGTCCTGCAGATTTCCATGCAGACGAACTGTTCCTCCTGATTCCTCAATAACAATTTTCTGAAGACTTTGCTGCTCCAGGAAATCAATCAAACTGGATTTATGTCATTCCATCAGTCATCCCAGATTGAGTTTGGCGCAGCTGTATCAGAATTAAAATTTCCAAAAGTCTGATGTTCACGCTGACGTTCATTTTTTACCACTTCTGCCAGAAAATGCAGCAGTTCCTTAATACCCTCACCACTTACTGAAGAAACTCGAAAGACTGTCTCTCCAGCAGATTCAAGCTGCCGCTGTAGTTTATCAAGCGGTTCAAGCTCTGTCACAGAGTCAAGTTTAGTGAAGGCAACGGCGCGTGCTTTCTGTAACATCCCTGCTGAAAAAAGCTCAAGTTCCTTAATCAGAGTTTTGTATTCCTCTTCCGGAGGATTTTCGGAAAACCCTGAAACATCGAGGAGCAGCAGCAAACTGGCGGTGCGTTCAATGTGACGCAGAAACCGATCTCCTAGCCCTCTGCCGTCATGTGCTCCCTCGATGATGCCCGGAATATCGGCAATTACAAACGGATCGGAACTCTCAGGCTTAACAACTCCAAGCTGTGGTACAAGCGTAGTGAAAGGGTAATCGGCTATTTTTGGACGAGCATGCGATACCCTGCTTATCAGTGTGGATTTGCCGGCGTTCGGAAAACCAACCAGGCCAACATCAGCCATCAGTTTCAGATCAAGCCTTACCCAGCATTCAGTTCCCGGTTCCCCCGGCTGGTGATAATCGGGTGTACGATTTGTGGCAGTCTTGAAACGAGCATTTCCCCGTCCTCCGCGACCTCCAGTGAAAACAAGATAGTCCTTTTTTTCAATTACTTCCTGCAGAACTTCCCCGGTTTCATCAAATTTGGCCACTGTACCCAACGGTACAGGTATGCGCAGGTCTTTACCGTTACGTCCATGTTTATCGCTTCCTCCTCCGTTTTTCCCGTTTTCCGCATGCTGATGCTGCTGAAATGAAAGATCCAGCAGAGTATTTTTGCTGTTGTCCCCAACCAGAAAAACATCTCCGCCTTTGCCTCCGTCTCCGCCGTCAGGACCTCCCTGGGGAATATATTTTTCCCTCCTGAATGACGTGCATCCGGAACCTCCATTTCCGGAACGGACATGAATTTTAACCGAATCTACGAATTTCATGCTTTTAAAGGAAAAGAGTGGTTACAGATTCAGAATGGAAGCTTCAACTGAATGTTATAATTTTATCCGATGTTTGTCCGTGGGGCAAGCCAAGTACATTTAGTCTATACACACAATTTTATCTTTGCCATTTCCTGTAAATGCATATATAACTCGAATACAACAGGTGCAAGCAGTTGTTTTGTTTTATCAGGAAAACCATGGAAGAAACTATCACAGAAGGAATTCGGGTTCAGGTTGAATCATTTTACCTGGACGCCCACTCTACTCCTGAGGATAATCGATATGTCTTTGCTTACCATATACGTTTAAAAAACCTCAGTCAGCGTACGGTTCAGCTTATGCGGCGTCACTGGATTATCACTGACAGCAGCGGTGAGATTAATGAAGTGAAAGGGGATGGTGTGGTCGGTGATCAACCTGTTTTAGCGCCTGATGAAGAATATGAATATACCAGCGGTTCCCATCTCAAATCTCCAGTTGGAACAATGCAGGGGACATATCAGATGACATCAACAGATGGAGAAGAATTCGAAGTGACAATTCCCTGCTTTACACTGGCTGTACCTGGAAAGATTAATTGAAGGCTACTATTTAAAATTCAGCCAGATCGCGCCTGAACCGCCAAAGCGAGGCGGAGCTTCCTGAAAATCACTTAAGTAAGCGTCGCCGTTTCGTTCGAGCCAGAGCCTTACTTCTCTTTTTAGTACAGGAGCATTTTCAGCAGAATGGTGACCTTTTCCGGTGATAATCAATGCTGAACGAAAATTTTTCTGATAGCAGTCGATGACAAATTTTTGCACCATCTTAATGGCCTCATCCCTTGTTTTACCATGCAGGTCGATTTCATCGTCAGGTCTTTTAACCGAATCACGGGCTGAGGATCTGGTTTTTTTACTCGAAGTTTGTTCAGTAGTTTGGTCAGGCGGGGGTTCTTTGTCAGGCACGTCTTTGACGTTGTCAAAGATTTGCTTCATCAGAGCATCATTCTGATCCGATTCTTCAAAAATGAGACTGGATGGAGTTGAGCTTTTCCTGCCCATTCTGCCACCTTTTCAGAAATAGTATCTTGCTGAAAACGCGTTATAGAATCCTTGCGATGCATTGCTGATGCCCTGTTGACTGTGCATACCAAGCTCTATTGATATTCCAAGATTAGGACTTCCACGGGGGAAAAACTCATTGCCTGAAAAAAATCTCAAGGCCGTACCCCGTTCGCTGCTTTTTGAAACTATGCCCAGGCCGGCGCCATAATAAAGGTCATTTGTACCTTCAACCATGAATACCTTTGAATATCTTAATTCAACGCCAAAAGTGTCCTGGGAACCGGAATTGTATCCAACCAGCAGTTCAGCGGAATCGTCTGAACTTAGCCAGTTTTTGACAGAGAGATTCTCTTCATTGCCGTTTGGACGGTAAAAAATTCCAAATCCTACCCTCCTGGCAAAACTCCTGGCAGAGGAATCAAATTCAATAATGTTCAGGTCAGCCCTGTCTATCTTCAATTCCTGTGAAGTAAGCTTTGATTCAAGATACAAAGTGTTTTCATCCATTAATCGGATTTTACCTTCCAGGGACTCACCGCTGTTAAGTCTTAACGTATCAGCACTTGCTGCAGACGCAAACAGAATTATTGTCAGAAAGAGAATTAAATATTTTTGCATGGTTCTTTGATATGATGATTTTGGTGCGTGCCTTGATTCAGCCTGATTTATGCAATTCGTGAACCTTAGTTTGACGTACATCAGGAGAAGTTGCTTAAGATTTGGTAAGCCGTTGTTACCGGAGTGTTTCCTTGACTTTAAGGGTTAATTCAACGCACAATGAATTGGATTAAAATACTTCAGTCATCTGAAAAAAGCTTAAAAAAACCATCACCTGTTTACACTTATGAACAATATACATCCAACAGCAATCATTGATGAGGGAGCGGAACTAGGAAATGATCTGTCAATCGGACCATATTGCCGGGTTGGTGCAGAAGTTAAACTCGGTGATGGATGCCACCTGAAATCCCACGTGGTTCTGGATGGACCCAGCACAATTGGTTCTGAAAACATTTTCTTCCCTTTTTCATTCATAGGCGGGGAACCACAGGATTTAAAATACAATCAGGAAAAAACCCAGCTGATAGTCGGCAGCAAAAACACATTTCGTGAAGGTGTATCAGTCCACCGCGGTACAGCCGGGGGAGGAGGTGAAACTGTAATCGGTGACGGTAATCTGCTGATGGGCTACGTACATGTTGCCCACGACTGCAGGATAGGCAACCACAATATACTGGCAAACTATACAGGTCTCAGCGGCCATGTTACTGTGGATGACCATGTTACATTAGGCGGACAAAATGGAGTGGCGCAATTCCTAAGGATAGGTTCCTACGTCTACACAGGGGCAGGTTCTCTAATTGACCGCAATGTTCCACCCTACTCCACAGGATATGGAAACCGCTTTGAAGTGAAAGGAGTAAATATTGTCGGCTTGAAACGTCAGAAATTCAGCCGGGAAATAATTGCAGAAATCCTCGAAACCCATAGAATTTACTATCGTTCAGAACTAAAAAATGATGAGGCGCTGCGAGTGATTGAAGAAACATTCGGGGAAAGCGATGCTGTTCGTACATTTCTTGATTTTATTTATTCTGTGGAAACTAGCGGTAAACACTGAGTATAAAGGCAAAACAGGGAGTTTAAATGCCAAACATGCTCGACGCTCTTGAAGAGCGGCTTCAGCAATACATGCTGGAGCAGGAAACAAAAAAGACGTGGGACGGCTGGATCCAGTGGCTGGCTGAAATCGACTGCCCGATTACATTTGAAAAGCCGCTGCAGATTCCCAATCGTCCTTTCAGTTTTCAAACCTGGCTGGCTTCCTGTGAACAGCAGCTGAATCAGCATCCTGAATGGCAGGCAAGGCTTAGTACACCAGCTTGGCTGAAGAGACAGCAGATAACAGTATTGCCAAAATTTATTCAAAGCGGAGACAAAAAAGCACTGGAAGCCACAGAATTGAGCGGATTGCAGGCAGAACTGACAAGAATGGTTGATCAGATACATACGGTTCAGCAGAGAATATCTCACCTTGAAACCGGTGCTTCAAAGTCCTCTACACAGTCAATTCACCAAAGCGCATCCCAGCAGATTCCGTCAATGAATGTGCCCAGGAGTACACTGCCGGCGACTGGCCTTTCTGATCCCCTTGGCCGTCCGGATCTTGCACGAACGCTGGAACGGGAGATGCAGATGCTCAGTAAAGGGACAAGCAAAAAAGGTTCAGCGATCTCAGGTTCTGATCCTGATTCAGCCGAACCTGAAATTGTTCCGCTCAAGGAAGCGTACCTGACATTTAATAACTGGTGTGATCAATTTGATGATGTTCATCTTGATTTGCAGGAATTTGTTAACGGGGAGCTCAGAGTCAAAGGCAGCCATAAAATTTCATTTAAACAGTTTAAACACCGTCTGTTGAAAAACGCCAGGGACGTAAAACAGCTGGAGGGCGTTCTTGAATCTTTTGAACGGCTGAGAAGCAGCGGAATTGAAGTAAATCTGTCAGAAACTGAAGAAAAAGAGAATGATTCTGAACCGGTCTCAGGCTCATAGATTTTAATAGGACCTTATTCAAGAACAAATTTTTGAAATCGAGTTCTTTTTTAATAATCGACTTAATCTATGAACCATGAAAAGGAAATTATTCGCATATCAGTTAATGAACATTGAATAAGCATCAGCAAAACTCGAGATAGCCGGGAAAAATGGTTAGATGCACATGGAATGACAAAAGAAAAATCAATCAGGCACAGCCATTCAATGACCAAGTCTAATAAAATTTTTGTATAGACATGATAATCAGTTTTAATCACAGAAAAGCAACCAGATAATGCTTGAACAGATAAACAACCTTCGTGAAAGGGGACAAAACGAACTCAATGCTTTAACCGGTACTGACCAGCTGCCGGAATGGTACCACAGGTATCTTGGACGCAAAGGAGACCTGACATCATTGCTCAGACAACTGAAGACCCTTCCTGCAGAAGAAAGACCGGAGATGGGCAAGGTCATCAACAAGGTAAAGCAGGAACTGCAGAAATTATTTGAGTCAAGACAGCAAACTCTAAGGGAAAGCAAACTTGATCTGCAACTGGAAATTGATGATCTTGATGTTTCACTCCCAGGACGTCCATGCACACCCGGACATCTTCACCTGACAACACAGACATTGCGGCGCATATACCAGATATTCCGGGAAATGGGGTTCCAGGTTTATGAGGCTCCGGAAGTGGAAAGCGATGAGTTTAATTTCCAGCTTTTGAACATACCTCAGTATCACCCTTCACGAGACATGTGGGACACCTTCTGGGTAAATGATAAAGTTGTCTTGCGTACCCACACTTCTCCCGGACAAATCTGGGCTATGCGCGAATATTTTCCGGAACCGATTCGAGTGATCCTGCCTGGGAAATGCTATCGTTACGAGCAGATCACACCGCGCTCAGAACACCAGTTTTACCAGGTTGAGGGTTTGGCAATAGGCAAAAACATCAGGCTCACTGATCTGATCGGCGTGATGGGTGAATTCGCGCACAAGATGTATGGTGAAGAACGCAAAATCAGAATACGAGGAAGCTACTTTCCTTTCACTGAACCAAGCATCGAAATAGACATGAGCTGCAGCTGCGAAAACAAAGGGTGCCGTCTCTGTAAAAACACAGGCTGGCTGGAAGTAGCAGGAGCGGGTATGGTTCATCCCGTTGTTCTGAGCAACGGAGGTTATGATCCTGAAGAGTGGACTGGGTTTGCTTTCGGTATGGGAGTCGAGCGACCGGCTCTTCTGAAACATAACATAGATGATATTCGATACTTCTACAATAACGACCTGAGATTTCTGCACCAATTCTGATTATGCTGGATAACTTTGAACCGCAGGAAAAGAAGG
>CAJXDX010000073.1 GCA_913052275.1 uncultured Pseudomonadota bacterium
CTGAGGTAGCACAGGTACTGGGAATTGATAAACATCAGGTTCGGATTATCCCCTCTGCAGTAGGAGGAGGTTTTGGAGGGAAACTCGACATGTCGGTACAGCCATTGGTAGCAGTTGCTGCGTGGATTCTGAATCGTCCCGTGAGATGCGTGTACACCCGTCCAGAATCACTTGCTTCCACCACAAAAAGACATCCTGTGCGCATTCGAGCAAAAGCGGGCTGCAGCAGCGAAGGTAAATTGACCGCCTTTGAATTTCATGGAGATTTCAATACGGGAGCATATGCTTCATGGGGACCAACGGTAGCGGACAGGGTTCCTATCCATTGTACAGGACCATATTTTGTACCCAATATGCTTTCTGAAACCAGAGCATTGTTCACAAACGAATCACCTTCAGGTGCGTTCCGCGGTTTTGGGACTCCGCAGGCTGCTATTGCTCATGAAGCATTGATGGATACCCTTGCAGAAAAGATTATCATGGACCCACTGGAGTTCCGGATAAAGAATGCCCTCAGGAAAGGGGATCTCACAAACACTGGACAATTGCTGGAAAAAAGTGTTGGCCAGGTTGAGTGTCTGGAAGCACTCAAAAGCCGCTGGGTGGAATGGCGTAAGGCAGCGGAAGAATATAATCAACAATCCGCTGTGATTAAAAGAGGTGTGGGCAGTGGAAGTGTCTGGTATGGATGCGGTAATACTTCAATGTCTAATCCATCCACCATTCGGGTAGGAATAAATGCTGGAGGGAAAGTTACTTTGTATAATGGGGCAATGGATATCGGTCAGGGAGCAAACACAGTCATGGTTCAAATCTGTGCTGACGCCCTGGGCATTCCTGCATCTCAGTTTGAACTGGTGATGGGAGATACAGACCTGACCGCGGATGCCGGGAAAACCTCTGCTTCTAGGCAAACTTTCGTGTCTGGAAAAGCCGCACAGCTAGCAGGAGAGAGTTTAAGAGCAAAAATAATACAGCTCGCTGAAGTCTCCGATCGGGCAGCCATTCACATTGAAGGAGAAAAATTAACTGCAAAGGATGAGACAGGTGAGCATCTGATTATTCTCTCTGATATTTTGCCCCAGGAAAACGGTGATGTGCTGACAGGGGAAGGAACATTTGACCCTCCTACCACCCCTCTGGATGAAAACAGACAAGGCAGTCCGTATGCTACATATGGGTTCGGAGCACAGATAGCGGAGGTTGAAGTGGATACTTCATTAGGTGCGACCAAAGTCCTTAGAATTGCCGCAGCACATGATGTGGGGAAGACAATTAATCCTACTCAGGTGGAAGGACAGATTCATGGCGGTATAGCCCAGGGACTGGGTTTGGCTTTAATGGAAGAATATATCCAGGAGGTCAGTGAAAATCTGCACGATTACCTTATGCCGACAGTCGGAGATATGCCCAGTATTGAAGTAATACTGATTGAAGATCCTGAGCCATTGGGACCTTACGGGGCCAAAGGCATAGGTGAGCATGCCCTGATTCCAACAGCCCCAGCAATCCTTGGGGGTATTAAACATGCTACAGGTGTTGCAATTCATCATTTGCCTGCCACACCTGACCGAGTTTTTTCAGCAATTCAGCAAGCTGGAAACAATAATGCTAATGCCTGATTCGAGAAAATACTAACACAGTACAGCTGGATTTCAGGAGACGATTTAGATTTCCACAATCTACCTGCTTTATTCCCTTTCAGAAAATACAGGAAATAATGAGTAATTCCGAAGAAACAAATTCATCTGCCGCAAAAGTCAGTTGCGATGCCTGTCCAATTCTATGCAGAATAAGTCCAGGGAAAACTGGATCCTGTGACCGTTATGGGAACGTTGACGGGAAACTGCAGCGGATGGACCCGGTAATTCTGACCCAAAAGGTAGTTGACCAGAATCAGGCCCTGGTCCCATTCGGAGAACAGTCACAAAAATGGGACGGTACTGTACTTAACGCAGATTCAATTTTTCCAACTGCAGTAGGTGTTGGAACCACATACCCGGATTATAAACCTGCACCCTTCATAATCGGCAGCAGACACCAAGATGTTGATATGGTAACTGTGGTCACAGAAGGCATTTTCAGCTTCTGCAGCTTTAAAGTCAAAATTGATACTGATAGATACATTGGTCCTGAACAGGCTTCGGTACGTTGCCTGGGGGAAGAGGTTGGGCACGTTATCACCGCAGAATATGGTTCACAGATGCTCTCTCTTGGGGGAGTACATCATCTTACAGGGGGAAGCAAGCAGGAAGGCCGGGTTGCCTGTGAAATGATGATGGATTTGGGCAACAGAAAGCCTGTTGAACTTGAAGTGGATAACGGATCAAAACTAGTTCTCAAAGCAGGGACCGCACCCATAATAGACGGGAATCAGGAAGAGCGAATGCGTGTCGGCTGTGGTTCTGCGGCAATTGGTATATTTGCCCAACAATGGTTTGGACACGTGGACGAGGTTATAGTGGTGGATGAACATATCACCGGAATGCTTTCTGAACATCAGGCAGGCCGGTATTTAGGTATGGAACCTTCAGGAATAAGAGTACGTGGGCGACGGTCAACTCCGGGGAGATATTTCCAGGTTGCCAATCCAGGACATGGCTGGGGGGGTACTGATATTTCTGACCCTCTGGAAATCATAGACCGCATAAAAGAAGGAACCGCATATCCGGGATTGCGACTGCTGATGGTCAGCACAACAGGAGAAGATGCAGCATATTATGTGTTGGACGAGAATTTGAAACCATGTGAGGAAACCATCCCGCATGTACTTCAAACAGTGGTTGATCGGATTGGTGAAAACTGCGAACCATCCATTGCGAGTGTTCTTTTCATGGCCGGTGCAGGAGGCAGCTTGAGAGCAGGTGTTACTGAAAACCCTGTACGCCTTACACGTTCCGTGCGCAGCCTCCTTACCCGTACAACCTGTGGGGGAGCACCTGCATATGTCTGGCCTGGTGGAGGAATCACTGTAATGGTGGATGTTACCAAAATGCCCGAAAATGCATTCGGAAGTGTACCCACTCCTGCTATTGTTGCTCCCATAGAATTCACCATGAAGCTTGATGATTATCAGAATTTGGGGGGACATATGGATAATTTAAAAAAACTGGAAGATATCACTCAACAGATGGAAGTCAGAATCTCTGAGTGGAATGAAGAAAATCCATGGCCTTTTTCCCAATAATGAAAATAAACAAAAAGGCAGTTTGAAGCAGAATTATAAAAAATTTGCAGATTTTCAATGCCAATTAATGCCGGAAGTAAATCGTTTGTATTTACATCATGGACCGATTGATATAATTGCATATGTCGATGGGCCTGAGAAAATAAGAAGCGATTTATACGAATGTGCCAAAAAACGATTTAGTACCGTTCTTGAAGAACTGGTTTCAGAGCTGGATTTATTGAAGCTTCCCTGGAGTGAAGTTCATCCGGAGCCTCAAGGCAGAATAGCACGTAAAATGTTTAATGCTGTTCGTGGATCAAGGGCATTTATCACCCCGATGGCCGCTGTGGCTGGTGCGGTGGCAGAAGAAATTCTGGAAACCATGGTGAATCAGGCAAAATCCGAAGTTTCTTGCCTGGAAAAAATCCGTAGGATGTATGTCAATAATGGAGGCGACATTTCATTTTGGTTGAACTATGGATCTGCATTTACAATTGGAGTTGTTGATAATCCGCAAAGGCCTGAGTTGAATACAAAAGTCTGCCTGCCTTATGAAAGTCCTGTTCGAGGCTTGGCAACTTCTGGTTGGAGAGGACGATCCCAAAGTTTGGGGATTGCGGATGCGGTAACTGTACTGGCCCCTTCCTCAGCTTGCGCAGATGCAGCTGCAACCTTGATCGCAAATAATGTCAATATTGAACATCCTGGAATAATAAAAAAACCCGCATGCGATGTGAAGGATGACTCCGATCTGGGTATGCATCCAGTCACTGTGAAAGTACCCTTACTTCCTGAAAAAGAAGTTTCCCGGGCACTGCGAAACGGAGCAGAATCCGCTAAAGCCTTGATCAGGAAAGATAAAATTCAGTCAGCATATCTTTCCATGCAGAAACAGACACTCGTTATTGAAAACACTTAAACTGAGATAAACAATGAATGAGCTGATAAAAGTCAGGAAAATAGTCACCCATGTAGAAAACATTTACCATGAAGGAGGTCAGGCACGCATAGAACCCATAAAAAAAGGGGCCATATTGATTGTGCTTGAAAATCCTTATGCGGGAGAGTTTGTGGATGAGATTATTCCAATGATGGATGCCCTGAAGCCCGTCGGGCTGGATGCTGCAGAGCAACTTATTGAACTGCTTGGAGGAGCAGACAAGATACAGAGCTACGGTAAAGGTTCAATTGTAGGTGAAGCCGGGGAACTAGAACACGGTGCTCTCTGGCATGTACCCGGAGGATATGCGATGAGGGAAGCTCTGGGCGGAGCACTGGCGATTGTTCCTTCAGCCAAGAAAATAGGCGGTGTCGGCTCACGACTGGATATTCCAATTACCCACATTAATGCCTCTTATGTACGGAGCCACTTTGATGCAATGGAAGTATATGTTCAGGATGCACCAAGAGCAAACGAGATTGTATTCGGTCTGGTGATGGCAACTGGCGGCCGTATACATTCAAGAGTTGGAGGGCTGCAGGCAGATCAGATTTCAGCAAATGACGGCCTGCGCTGAATTATGAAAAACATTAATTTGCTTAGTTTTATTCAGGGGATTGTTGATTAATTTATTTGTTGAAAAGTTTAAAAAAATAATTATTCCAATTTCTTCTACTCTGATAATATAACTATGTTTTGAGCAGTTCCACGTTAGCTGATGACAAAACTTTACTTAAATTTCATTTACATTTTTAAACACAATGCATCTAAATTAGAGAGGATATAAGTTAATGACCCCTTAATTTTTTTGTAGCATTATCGTCAACTACTCCATCTGAAGTAAGTACAACCCCAAAAAGATCCTGCGCCTGCCGAATGGTATAATAACCTCGCTGTACATCCTTCCGAACTAACTCTGGAATTCGCTGTAAAGCACTTTCATATCCGCCGCCGCCTGGAGTTGAAACACATATTGTGTCACCGGCCTGCACATGAATGTTCTGATCTTTGGAAAGGTGCGGAGGAATATACGAATGCCCATTATGTTCAATTTGCACTTTGTTTACCCCACCGTCTTTACCTCCCAACACACCTTGAGGACCAAAGCGTCCGTGATCCATCACCATGGAAACCTTGGCGTTTCCTCTGCGTAGTTTTATTTTGTAATTTACACCGAAGCCTCCCCGTGATTTCCCTGCCCCTCCTGAACCCTCGTGTAAAGAATATTCTTCAAATAGGACAGGATAGAACTGCTCCATTACTTCAACTGGAGTTGTTTTGGATATGCCTATGGTGGAGCATCCGTTGGATAAGCCGTCTGTTGCAGCATTTCCTCCATATCCTCCTCCACTAATTACGTACATTACATAATTTCGTTCACGAATCGGGTCATATCCTCCAACACAGAGATTCCCGCTGGTGCCTGCAGGTGCCGCAAAAAGCTGCTGCGGGATGGCCTGTACCAGTGCGCTGAAGACTGCTTCAGCAATGCGCTGACTTACTTCAGCTGCACAGCCTGAGACAGGCCGTGGATATTTTGCGTATAAAAATGTTCCTTCTGGTTCTTTTATATGCAGAGGATCAAATGTTCCGGCATTGATGGGGACATCGGGAAAAATATGCTTAATCGCCAAATAAACAGAGGATTTGGTAGTGGCAATCACACTGTTCATTGGTCCAAGACAAGGAGGACTTGAACCGGACATGTCGAAGTATAATTCTGTGTCCTGCTTGCGAACTTTCATGTCGATGCATAAAGGTTCATCAATTACGCCATCTGAATCTACAAATGCCTCTCCCTGATACAGGCCATCCGGAATCTCCTTGATTTTTGCTCTCATCTGCTGTGCCGCTCGGCTTCTCAGCTCTTGTATTGAAGAATTAACGGTTTGTTTTCCATAGCGGTCAATCAGCTCAGTGAAGCGCTTTTGACCTGAGCTGAGTGCGGCGGCCTGGGCCTTGATGTCACCAATCCGCTGGTCTGCAATGCGAATGTTGGAGAGAACAATTGAAAGAATTTCCTCATCCATTACTCCTGCCTTGTATAGCTTTACAGGTGGGAGTCTTAGTCCTTCCTGTTCAACTTCTGTAGCATTTGCTGAAAAACCACCTGGAACTGAACCTCCTGTATCCGGCCAGTGGCCTGTGTTTGCAAGCCAGGCAAACAGTTCTCCTTCATAAAAAAACGGTTTCACGAAACGCACGTCCATAAGATGTGTGCCTCCTAAATAAGGATCATTGACAATGTACACATCACCCTCTTTAAGATCCTTTGCTCTTTCAATTACGCATCTTGTGCCGAACTGCATTGTGCCTACAAAAACCGGCAAACCTAACTCACCCTGTGCGATGAGCTCACCGTTGTCTTTATGGTAAATTCCGTCTGATCGATCCAGTGCTTCAGAGATTACAGGACTGAATGCTGAACGTACAAAGGCAAGGTCCATTTCATTGCAGACTTGCTGCAAGCCGCTTTGAATCACTGTCAAAGTAATTGGGTCAAGTTTTCCTGCAGTCATTTGATTTTAACTTTAGTAAAGGTTAATAATATATGCATTTTCCACAGACTGAATTATAACGAAATAATCAAATTACCTGCCTTATCCACTTCTACATGATTCTCAGGTTCCACAACAGTTGTTGTGTCTAACTGCTCAATTACTGCAGGGCCCCTGAATTTAATTTTTGGTGGAAGAAACTCTCTGTTGTAAATTGGGGTATCATGCCAGCCAGAATCAAACCATACAGGTCGACTATGCATGATGCAGTCACCTAGCTTTTTTTTATGTTTTGCTTTTGAAATTAGTGTCCTTAGCGGAACAGGTTTTCGACGGCCTATTACAGAGGTGTGAAGATTTACAAGAACCGCCCTGATTTCCGGAAGTTCCACATTAAAACGGTTCCAATATGCTTTTTCAAATGACGATTGCAGGGCACTCCTGCTTACACTGGGGTTCTGCACCGGAAAATTAAGGATATGAGTTTGTCCCTGGAACTGCATGTCAACCTGATGAATGATAACCATTTCCTCTATATCTATGCCTTCTGAGGCAATGATCTCTTTTCCTGCTCTTATCTGTGAAGCAAAAATGTCATGAACCTGGTCCATGTCTACCTGGTTTAAAGGTACGTTGATGGTATTGACATAATCATGTCTCACATCCGCAACCACGCATCCTACAGCATTAGTGATTCCGGGCCTCATCGGCACCAGAACTTTAGGAATTCCAAGTTCAGCGGCCAAAGACACTGCGTGCAGTGGGCCTGCCCCTCCGAATGCAAACAGAGCAAAATCACGTGGATCGTAACCTCTCGCAAGAGAAACCAAACGAAGGGACCCGGCCATATTCATGTTTGCAATCCTTATAATCGCAGAAGCAGTTTCCTCCACATCCTTAAATCCAAGATTTCTCCCAACATCCTCTATCATTTTGCTTCGCACTGTTTCAAGTGAAACAAGATTGTCTACTGAAAGCAGTGACTCTGGATTCAAACGCCCAAGAACCAGGTTGGCGTCGGTTATTGTAGGTTTTGTACCCCCCCGTCCGTAACAAATTGGTCCAGGCTGAGCGCCGGCACTTTCAGGTCCAACCTGCAGCAAACCAGCGTCATTTACCCATGCAAGGCTGCCTCCTCCTGCTCCGATGGAGTGGACATCAACCATTGGTACATGAATTGGCATAGCGTATTCGATCTCAAGTTCTGAAGTAACTTGAGGGATTCCATCCACTATCAATCCTACATCGCAACTTGTTCCACCCATATCATAAGTAACAACATGACTAAATCCGCACTGCATTGAGGTATAAGCCGCAGCTATAACGCCTGATGCAGGTCCTGACATCACAGTTTTTACTGCTTCATCTGAAACTATACTGGATGATACCGTACCGCCGTTACCCTGCATTACCAGCAGATCTTTGGAATATTTTTCTTCTTTCAACTGAT
>CAJXDX010000074.1 GCA_913052275.1 uncultured Pseudomonadota bacterium
TTTCCGGCAAAATACTGGCAAAAATAAGCAAAACAAACCCGAACAAGGAAGAAATGAGTCCGATGTTACCAATAATTTTTTTACCTAAAATATCAGCTAAAAAACTGAAAGGAAGCACAAAGACAAATTGAGCCAGAGGCATCAAAGCCAACAGAAGCAGAATTGTAGCGCTGGGTACATTTAAATAAGAAAAATAAGCCAGTAGCAGACCATTATTAAAGGACAAGAATGATAGGCCACCTAGGGATGCTGTAAGCAAAATCATGCGCATAGCTTTTTTTCGCTCTGCTTCTGTCATGTCATTTGAAACGGATTCAATGTGAAATTGTTAATGTATATTGAGCTTATACATTTTAGTTCAGGACTTTAAAAATGACTTCGTAAAAATATTTTCTGCTCAGTAATTATTTTCTACTGAACATACTGATAATTACTCTTCAGTTATTCTTTTGATACAGGAACAGACGGTATGTCTTAAAGTGGGCAAACTGTTCGCCACTTGTGCCTCCTGAGAAGTATTTGCGGTGGGCTTGCGCAATTTTTTTGCGGAAAACGAAACTGAACAGCCATGAAATTTTCGGATAGTTGCTGGTCATGTAATATGCCACAGAATTCCAAGTGGGGAAAATTACTTCCTGGATTAAATCGCGCATGATGTCTAAAGAAGGTGAAGTTTCTTTTGTTATGTCTTTGTCGGTAATTTGTGTAAAGGGCTGTGATTGCATGTATTTAAGAAATCTCTCAATTTTGTGTCCTCCACTGACCGGACTTTTCCCGGACACATTCCGCTGGAAAAAATCACAAATTAGTAAGTGCCCTTTGTTGTTCAGAAGAGTAAAAGTCTGTTCCATTGCTTTCTCTAAAAGTAAATATTGAAAACTCTCGCTGCATACAATCAGGTCATACCTCTTATTTGTACTTAATTCTTCAAAACGGCACTCGAAAATTTCAGATCTTTCACCAAGGCGCTCCCTTACATGTTTTGTTAAATTAGGACTGGGAGATACACAGTCCACCTGATAACCTGCGTTCAGCATCATTTCTGCAAATTTTCCGGAACCGCATCCAACATCCAGAACGCTGGTTGCTCGTTCAGGGAAATGCTCCAACAGGAAATTTGCATAATTTTCCTGGGCTTGAAAAACATTTGACGGTTCAACGGTCAGTCCATTTGTCCAGTAACCATAATGCAGATAATCGGTTTTATAGAAATGCCTTGCGAACGCCAGTCCGATGTCAAGACCGATTTCTTTCAGCTCTACTTTATGCATTGAAAAAGGAATACGCTGAGGAGGTGCAAAGGTTACTCTTAAAGCTGGAAGGGAGATTGATAAGGTCAGGATTCAAAGACAAAAAGCAGCACCTTGAACCTTGAACAATGAAACATTTTCAGTTTCGTGTTTCCATGTACTCAACGAGGTCTATCAAGCGGGCAGAGTATCCCATTTCATTATCATACCATGAGACCAGTTTGAAAAATTTATCATTCAACCCAATTCCTGCACCGGCATCATATATAGAAGAGTAGGTACTTCCTATGAAATCACTGGAAACAACATCCTCATCGGTATAGCCTAAAATTCCTTTCAGATTACCATCTGAAGCGGATTTCATTGAAGCATTGATGTCGTCATAGCTGGTCGATTTTGTGAGTTTTACTGTTAAATCTACAACAGAAACATTCGGAGTTGGAACACGGAATGACATGCCGGTGATCTTTCCTGCTATTTCAGGGATACAGAGTCCAACTGCTTTTGCTGCACCAGTCGAGGCAGGTATAATATTCTGCGAGCCCCCGCGACCACCTCGCCAGTCTTTTTTAGATGGCCCGTCCACAGTTGGCTGAGTTGCAGTTACAGCATGCACAGTTGTCATCAACCCTTCTTCAACTCCATACTTGTCAAGGACAACCTTGACTATAGGTGCCAGACAGTTTGTTGTACAAGAAGCATTTGAAACGATATTGTCCATACCTGGATCATACTTTTCGTGGTTAACTCCCATAACCAAAGTTTTTATCTCCGGAGACTTTGTAGGGGCTGAAATGACAACTTTTTTTGCTCCAGCTTTCAAATGCTCTGCTGCTTTTTCACTGGTTGTAAATAATCCGGTAGATTCAATCACATAATCAATTTTTAAGTCACTCCAGGGCAGGTCTCCAGGATTTTTTTCTGAAAGGCACTCAATTTTTTTACCATTAATTTCTATGCTGTTTTGTCCTGCCACAACTTCACCATTAAATCGTCCATGTGTGGAATCATATTTAAGTAAATACGCCAGGTTGTCGGAAGGCACGAGATCGTTTATGGCAACAATCTCAACATTAGGGTTTTTATTCGCCTCACGTACAACCATTCGTCCAATACGTCCAAAACCATTAATTGCTATTCTAACAGACATTTATCTCCCTTTTTTCTTTTTAAATTTCAACAAATTTGCTGAATCCACATGTTAATTTGTTCGTACACTTTTGTCTAGTTGTGAATGTTTTTTAAGTCTTAAGGTTTATCTTAATTTTCGGTCCTTAACAATCAGCTGCTCTCCATCAGCAAGGATCATTTTTGTACATAAATTGATAAACAGACCATTCTCCACAACTCCTGGGATCATGTTCAGCTGATGTTCCAGCAGTTTTGGATTTTCAATTTTGCGGAAATGACAATCTATAATATAATTCCCCTGGTCTGTTACCTGCGGCTGTCCCTTATTTAGTCTCAAGTCCGGATTCCCGTGAAGTGATTCCAGTTGATTAAAAACAACCTGCCAGCCGAAGGGAATAACTTCCACAGGTAATGGGAATGCTCCCAACTGATCTACCAGCTTAGTCCTGTTTACAACAATGATTTCTGCCCTTGATACCGACGCAACAATTTTCTCCTGAAGCAGTGCCGCGCCTCCTCCTTTAATCATGTTTAAGTTCCCATCAATCTCGTCTGCACCATCAATAGTTAAATCAATGAACATTGACTCAGAAAAATCAATTAAGGGTATTCCTTCCGCCTCAGCTAGTTCTTTGGTTCTGTTTGAAGTAGGAATACCTCTGATGGAAAGTCCGTTGCGAACGAGCTTCCCTATTTTTCTAACCGCAAACTCTGCTGTTGTGCCGGTTCCAAGCCCCACTATCATTCCGTCTTTTACATAATTGCAAGCCGCTTCAGCAGAGAGCTGTTTTTCTGAAATCACATTTTTCTTCATGTGTATCAGTTTTTTGTCAGATAGTTTTTTTCAAAAACAGGAATTTATTGAAATAATAGTTTGCTGCAGGAAGGGAGAGATGTCAGTTACAATTGAGGATATATCAGGGAATTATCAAGTACTTGAAACGTATTGAAACTGTAATGCTGTTGATAGTTTAAACAGTATACTCTGGTCAAATAAATGAGAAGTGTTCTCAACCATTCTTTCTGATTTAACTAATCTGTTTGATGACTTGTCTGAGACTTGTGTTTTAAAATCTTTAAGCACCAGTATTACACCGAAAAAACTCAAATGTTTATGACTGGTGCTATATTTTTAACTCTTTTACTGAGCTGAACTTTTCAACAATCCTTGTGCAAATTCCTTAAGTTCTACTGTATTTATTGCACAAACAGTTTAACAGGAAGGAGCAATTTAGAATTTAAGAACTAAGTTGCAACTTTAGTAAGGCAGTTTCTCTTTCTTCTGCAACCAGATATTCAGGATTTGTATACTCACCGGTTTCAGCGAGTTCCCTTTCCATTGTAGCTCTTGCTGCTTCATCTGCCGCACGTCGTAAAGCTTCAGGATCAATCACACCATCTGCAAGTTCGTAATCGACATTTTCGAAAGCATCAAATCCTGTACCAGCAGGGATCAATCTTCCGAGAATAACGTTCTCTTTCAAACCTCTGAAAGTATCGTGTTTTCCTCCCAAGGACGCATCTGTCAATACTTTTGTTGTATCCTGAAAAGATGCTGCTGAAATGAAGGAATCAGTTCCCAGTGAAGCTTTTGTTATACCAAGTAATTTAGGTTTAGATCGTGCAGGACGTTTCCCTTCTGCAACGAGCTCACGATTAATACGATTAAGTTCACTGCGTGTAATTTCCTGACCAATCAGCAAACTCGAATCTCCTGGGTCTTCGACATATGCTTTTCGAAGCATTTGACGTACTATTACTTCAATATGCTTATCGTTGATACCGACACCCTGAAGTCGGTAAACCTGCTGAACCTCATCCACCAGATATTTCTGCAGTGCTTTTGATCCCTTGACGGCAAGGATATCGTGCGGATTAGGAGAACCGTCTATGAGCGGGTCGCCGGCTCGTACATATTCCCCCATATGTACTGTAATATGTCTTCCCCGTGGAATCAGATATTCTTTTGAATCACCTTTACCATCTTCAGGCCGTATACGGATACGCTGTTTTTTCTTCACATCTGCGTCAAATTCAACTATGCCGTCAATTTCAGTGATAATTGCCTGATCCTTGGGAACACGTGCTTCAAATAGTTCAGCCACCCTTGGCAGGCCACCCGTAATATCCTTGTTTCTAGCTAGTTCCCTTGGAATTTTTGCGAGTACATCTCCAGCATGAACCTCAATCCCGTTTTCAACCATTAATTCAGATTTGATCGGCAGGGCAAATTCTGTTGGAGTCCCATTTTCGCGGATAATTGTTTTTTTCTTTTTATCGCAGATTGCAATTAATGGACGCTGTTCCATGCTTTGAGATTCATGGATGACTTTTCGAGAAACACCTGACACTTCATCAACCTGTTCCTTGAAAGTTTCTCCTTCACTGATGTCCTTAAATTCTACTGTTCCAGAGACATCTGTGATGATCGGAATGGAAAAGGGGTCCCATTCTGCAATTAATTCCCCCTGCTCTACGAATTCACCTTCCTGTTTGATCAAAGTTGCTCCCATTGGCAGTGGGCGCCTTTCGCGTTCTCTTTCATTTTCAAGGTCGCCTAATGCTTTTGGCTTTATTGTTTTGTCACCTTCAACGATTACTGCTTCTCCGCGACGTCCAAGGATCACTATATTTCCTTCGCGGTTTTTAACTTCTTTAAGATCATCGAAGCGCAGTACGCCGCTGAAACTTGCTTCCCACTTATTTTGTTCCACTGATCTACTGGCAGTTCCACCAATGTGGAAAGTTCGCATGGTCAGCTGAGTTCCTGGTTCTCCAATGCTTTGGGCCGCAATCACACCTACGGTTTCTCCCAAATTTACTAAACCTCCATGGCATAAATCGCGACCATAACAAAGCCTGCATACACCTTTTTCCGTCATGCAGGTAAGAGGTGAACGTATTTGTACCTTTTCTATCCTGGAATTCTCGATTGCATCTCTTTCTGTCTCATTGATCAGTGTTCCTGCAGGAATCAGGATTTCATATTCAGAATCCGGATCGATCACGTCTTCAAGTAAAACGCGACCTAAGATACGGTCACCCAGCGGTTCAATAATTTCTCCGGACTCAATAAGTGCAGTCATTTCAATTCCATCAAGGGTCCCGCAGTCTTCCTCCAGCACTACACTGTCCTGGGATACATCCACCAGGCGTCTTGTTAGATATCCGGAGTTTGCTGTTTTTAATGCGGTATCAGCCAGTCCTTTTCTGGCACCATGTGTTGAAATAAAGTATTCAAGCACATTAAGTCCTTCGCGAAAATTTGCGTGTATGGGAGTTTCTATAATTTCTCCAGAAGGTTTTGCCATCAAACCGCGCATGCCAGCCAACTGTTTCATTTGCTGGTTGCTGCCACGTGCTCCGGAGTCTGCCATCATAAAAATTGAATTCACTTTGTGAACTCCCTCTTCATCAATGATTTCATCTGAAAGACCCGCAGACATTTTTTCAGCAATTTTTTCAGTAGTCCGTGCCCAAATATCAATAACTTGGTTGTAGCGTTCACCATCTGTTATCAAACCGTCCTGGTGTTGCATGTTGATGGTGTTCACTTCAGACTGTGCTTTATTTAATTGAGATTCTTTTTCCTTTGGAATAACCATATCATCCATTCCAATGGAAAAACCGGCTTTAGTGGCATATGCATAACCCATGTTTTTCAGATCATCCAACATTTTCACTGTTTTAATGCTGCCGGCCTTGCGAAAAGATTCATCCACAAGCTCCGCCATATGTTTTTTCTTCAGGTGCATATTAACTGACTCAAATGGCACTTCCTCTGGAACTACCATGGAAAGCAGTACACGTCCAACTGTTGATTCCACTAAAGGTCTGCCGTTATCAGCAGTCTGGTTTTGCGGATCTGTTGGGTTTATATTGTTTGTTTCTAAGCGGACTTTTATTTTTGCGTGTAAATCCACTCGGCCATGGTCAAACGCTGTCTGCACTTCTTCACGATTCGAGAAGATTTTACCTTCACCCATTGCTCCTTCACGCGCCCGAGTAATCCAGTAGAGTCCAAGTACCATATCCTGAGTAGGAGTCATAACAGGTTTGCCATTTGCCGGAGAGAGTACGTTGTTGGTGGACATCATCAGTATTTTAGATTCCAGTTGTGCTTCCACTGAAAGAGGGACATGAACCGCCATTTGATCACCGTCAAAATCAGCATTGAACGCGGTACATACAAGAGGATGAAGCTGGATGGCTTTACCTTCGATCAAAATTGGTTCAAATGCCTGGATTCCAAGGCGATGAAGAGTTGGAGCACGGTTCAGTAAAACAGGGTGTTCTCTGACAACTTCTTCAAGGATAGCCCAGACTTCAGGAGGATTTTCCTCCAGTACTTTCTTGGCATTTTTTATTGTATGTATTTCCTGGTAATCGATCAATTTATGAAAAATGAAGGGCTTGAAAAGCTCCAATGCCATTTTTTTTGGCAAACCGCATTGATGAAGTTTTAACTCAGGACCGACCACAATTACAGTACGTCCGGAGTAATCAACACGTTTACCCAGCAGGTTTTGTCGGAAACGTCCCTGTTTGCCCTTGAGCATATCACTGATAGACTTGAGTGGTCTTTTGTTTGAACCAACCATTGGACGACCACGACGTCCATTATCAAAAAGCGCGTCCACAGATTCCTGAAGCATGCGTTTTTCATTTTTGACAATTATTCCCGGTGCCCGCAGCTCGATAAGGCGTTTGAGACGATTGTTTCTGTGAATAACTCGACGGTACAAATCATTAAGATCACTTGTTGCAAACCTTCCGCCTTCAAGAGGTACCAAAGGTCTCAGTTCAGGCGGGAGCACAGGTAAATTATCGATGATCATTGAATCTACAGCATTTCCGGACTTTAACAGTGAGCTGATTACATTGAGTCTTTTTGAGATCCGTTTGCGACGCGTTTCCGAATTAACTTCACGCATCTCTATTTGCAACTGATTTTCAAGCTCTTCCAGGTCAATTCTTCTAAGGAGCGTCTGAACAGCCTCTGCTCCCATTCCCAACTTTAAATCAGGATGGTTTTCTTCCAATTCACGATATTGATCTTCTTCAACCAATTCCAATGGTTCAAGATCAGAATCTCCCGGATCCAGCACAATATATGCGTCAAAATAAAGCACTCTCTCCAAATCCCTAAGCATCATGTCAAGAATGGTTGCAATGCGGCTGGGGACTCCCTTTAGAAACCAGACATGAGATACTGGACATGCAAGTTTAATATTACCCATCCTGTCCCTGCGCACCTTGGACTCAATCACTTCTACACCACATTTTTCACAGGTAATTCCTCTATGTTTCATGCGTTTGTATTTACCGCAGATACATTCATAGTCATGTACCGGGCCGAAAATCTTGCCGCAAAACAGACCATCTCGTTCCGGCTTAAATGTCCGGTAGTTAATGGTTTCCGAAGTGCGGACTTCACCATTTGACCATGAAGTAACTTCATCTGAAGTGGCAATTTTTATCCGTACTGCGGAGTAATTTTTCGGATTTTCTGCAATTTCAAATAAATCTCTAAGTGCCATATTTTGTTGATGCTTT
>CAJXDX010000075.1 GCA_913052275.1 uncultured Pseudomonadota bacterium
TACTGTTCATCGGTAAAATTCGCAATTACTCCGGCACCATGTTCAACAAGCACAGAATGTCCAGTTTTAATACACTGTTTCACTACTGAAGGTGCCATTGCAACTCTGCGCTCTCCATGATGAATTTCTTTTACAACTCCAATGATCATAATCTTTTTCTGTCTGTTATCTTGTTTTTGCATATCAATATAACATGAAATTTCATGCATCGACAAAGACATTCTTTGATATAAGAAATTGGATTCTTATCTTTCATGTAGATATTTTTTTATGCATAGTAAATTATGGAAAACTTGATCTGTACATTATTTTAATCCTTGTAGTTATTAAGAATGCTTGAATCGCTGCTTTATCACTTATGCGTATTCTTTCGCGATAACCGAATGGAATACGGATGGATTGAAGCTGTGCATAAGAACAAACTTATCGTAGTTCCGCAAAAGGGTAAAAATCAGTTTCTGCCTGCAAATCGGATTGCTTTCAGCTGGCGAGGCGAAAAACTGGCTTATAATGCAAACCAGGCACACGAATTACTGGAACAGCATCTGAAAACAGCATTTCATTTCATGCAGAAACTGGAGCTGGAAACTATCCACTCCCTTCTGGACGAAGTGAGGGAATACACCATTGATGAGATTGCAGCAGACTTTTTAGATGATCCAAATGATTCAGTTTGTAAACTGGGACTGTTTGTGGCTCTCAGGGAGGATGTATTCTGGTTTAAGCACAATCGTAATTTGACTTACACTCCCAGGACTGCCGATGAATTGGAAATTCTTCGAATTCAGTTGGCCAGACAAAAGGAACGTCAGGAAAGAGCTGATAGCATTCAGCAGTGGATTAAGCAGCTCGAATCAGGAGAATGGAATGAAAAATCAGTACGAACTGCAGATCAACAATTATGGCTGGATCAATTGCTTGATATTCTGATTAAGGGTACAGAATCTCAACACTGGAAAGAAATGTCCTCGCTTTTGGAATGGGGGGCCACACTTGGCTATGATGAAGAAAAAATGCTCAAAAACTTGCTTGAAAAGGCCGGTTCTGCAGTATCTCCTTCAAGGCTTGCGCTGCTTCGGGCAGATATTCGAAAAAAATTCCCGGAAGAAATATTGTCAGAAGCTGAACGTGCACGAAATTTTCCATTGGCAGCGGTTGAGAGAATGCCGGAAAAAATACCAACCTTTACAATTGATGCCGAAAAAACGCAGGATTATGATGACGCCTTTTCAGTGATTGAATGTAGTGAAGATAAACTCGAAATTGCGATTCATATTACTGATTTAAGCTCTTTCGTAACTCCGGGAGATCAGCTGTTTGAAGAAGCAGAAGAGAGGATTTCTTCAGTTTACACAATTGAAGAATCAGTTCCCATGTTTCCGGAATCACTTTCAAACGATACATTTTCATTGAAGGCAGGTGAGGAAAGAAATGTGTTCAGCTATAACTTTTCAATTTCTCAAAACGGAACATGGAAATTAACCAATGTTGTGCGTCAAATTGTTAGAGTTTGGGAAAATCTGAGTTACGAACATGCGGACCAGCTGATTCATGAAGACAGGGACTTTTGGGGATTATTACATAAATTTTGTCAGCTTGCTCAGGAAAAGCGTATGGAAAATGGAGCACTGAATATGGCAAGAAAAGAATTTGAATTTGACATAAGCAATCCCGAACAGGTCAGTATTTTAAAGCTGAACAGGAACAGTCCTTCAAATCGGATCATTGAAGAACTTGCCATTGCGGTGAATAGAGAAACTGGTCGTCTTTTTCATGAAGCAGAATACCCGGGTATTTTTCGTACACAGTCCTCATACAAGATAGTTAAGGAGCTTGAAGAAGAAAATCAGCAGCTACCTGAAAATATCAGGGTTGAACCGGCAAGGTTAACAACAATTGCAGGAACTCATGCAGGTTTAGGCTGCGAGGTTTATATGCATGCAACTTCTCCCATCAGAAGATTTGTGGACCTGATTACCCAGCATCAGCTGAAAAATTTGATCAATAATGAAGAGCCTGTTTTCAGTTCAGAAGATATGATGCGATGGGCTGAAGCAATAACACTGAGACAAAGAAAGTACAACCGTGCAGAGAAAAACATTCTTCAATACTGGAAATTCCGGTATTTACATCAGCATATGAAGGAATTATTCGAAGCAACAGTCAGGAAGCAACTTTCCAACAACAATACCGAAATTGAATTGATGGAACTGGATTGTATTGTTCAGGTGTCAGGTTTGAGAGGGTATAATGAAGAAGAGCAGATTGTGCTCAGAATCAATGAGGTTGGACTGGATCCGCTGAAGCTTGTTGTAAGGGCGTTTAAATCATGTCCGGAAGGAGAATCACCACATCGTCTTGTTTCTGTAGACTAACAGGTTAAGTGAGCATTTCGTCCGTTACAGGTGGTTCGTAAATCAATTCCTCAATGCTGATTGCCTTGTGACCTTTATACGTACCCTGGAATCCCGTAAATTTCTCTTTGCCATTTACTTCAATGGAAATCGGGTTCTTAGTTTCATGTTCCAGATATAGCACATCATCCTTTTGCAAATTCAAGAAATCTCGTACAGAAATGTTCATCTCACCGAGTTTAGCAACTAATTCTACATCAACATTTTGCAAATTTTGTTTGAAGCGGTTGCTCCAGGTATTATCTTTTTCGTCCTGTTCACTCTGGAATCCTGCATTAAGCCTGGTTCTGATAGGCTCTATCATTGAGTAAGGCACACATATAGTGATCGCCATTGGTGCTCTCCCGATTTCAACATCAAAAGTAACTACAATAACGATTTCACTATGCGGCACAATAGATACAAATTGTGGATTTATTTCGGTACGGGAATAATTTATTTGAACTGGGAATACTGGTCGCCATGATGTTTGTAAATCCTCAAGTCCGCTGATGATTACACGCTTAATCATCCTGGATTCTATTTCAGTAAAGTCACGTCCCTCAGTTTTAGCTTCTATTTCAACACCGCCTCCGAAAAACATCTCTATCAGGGAGAAAACCAGCCTGGTTTCAAAGACTATCATCGAATATCCGCGAAGCGGAGTCATACGAAATAGATTCATTGATGTCGGCACAGCTAAGGTTTTAATAAACTCACCGAACTTAATCAATTCCGTAGAGCGTACATTAATGTCAACCACTCTGCGCAGGGTATTTGATAAAGTTAAGCGAAAGAGGCGGACGAATCGGTCATGGATAATTTCGAGGGTAGGCATTCTACCTCGAATGATTCGGTCTTGAGCAGTCAGGTCAAATGATATTACTTCTTCCGGATCATAATCCTCTTCTTCCTCGTCTCCGATCACTTCATCGGTTTCTACCCCTTTCAACAAAGCATCAACTTCGTCCTGTGACATTACAGAGCCCATATTTGCCTTTTATTGATGTTATTTAAAATTAAGTTCGGCTTGATAGTAATCAGTTATGCATGGAACAAACATGCAATTAGTGTTCATTAGGACATTGTCAGTGGCTCACATTTAATCCGATTGTCAATTCCGCTCAGTAATGGGCTTATATTTCCGCTTATTCGGACCAGTAAACAACTGGCGTGGGCGTGCAATTTTCTGCTTTTGGTCCTCGTGCATTTCTTTCCATTGGGCAATCCAACCAGGTACACGTCCCAAAGCAAACATAACTGTAAACATGTTCAGCGGAATTCCTATTGCACGATACATGATGCCGGTGTAAAAATCTAGAGTTGGATACAGTTTCTTCTCAATAAAATATTCATCTTCCAGTGCAGCATTTTCCAGTTCAAGCGCGAGCTCAAGCAGCGGGTCATTGACACCTAATTTTTTAAGCAATTTGTGACAAACTTTTTTTATTATTTTGGCACGAGGGTCAAAATTTTTATAAACTCGGTGGCCAAAGCCCATCAAACGAAACTTATTTTTCTTGTTTTTTGCCAACTCAATGTATTTTGAAATATTGGCTCCGTCTTCATAGATTTGCTGCAGCATTTGTACAGCCTGCTGATTAGCTCCACCATGCAGAGGCCCCCATAAAGCTAAAATTCCTGATGCCACAGAGGCATACACATTTGCCATGCTGCTGCCTACAACCCGTACGGTTGAAGCACTGCAGTTTTGTTCATGGTCAGCATGCAAAATTAACATTAATTCAAGAGATCTTACGATATCAGGATCTATTTCGTATGATTCAGCAGGGACTGAAAACATCATATTCAGAAAATTTACGCAATAGGACAGTTCGTCTTTTGGATAGACAAATGGCTGGCCTACGCTTTTTTTGTATGAAAATGCTGCGATGGTGCTTATTTTTGCAATCAGGCGGGCGGAATTAATCTCAAGATTCTCTATTGATGCTTTGCCTGATGCTTCAGTGTAATATGCGGAAAGAGAAGACACCATTGATGAAAGAATCACCATTGGATGTGCAGTTTTGGAAAATCCTTCGAAGAAAAGCTTCATATCTTCATGGATCATTGCATGTTTGCTGATGCGATCAACATAGACTTCAAGCTGTTTCCTGTTAGGCAGTTCTCCATGTATCAGCAAATAACCTACTTCTATGAAAGTAGAATGCTCAGCCAGTTCTTCAATTGGATAACCCCGATACTGTAATATCCCCTTCTCTCCGTCAAGGTAAGTGATAGCACTTTCGCAAGGACCTGTATTGACAAATCCCGGATCCAGTGTGATATGACCTGTTTTTGCGCGTAAATTTGAAATATCTATTGCTTTTTCATTTTCTGATCCGGTTAATACTGGAAGATCTATAGACTGGCCGTCAGGAAGATGAAGTTTTGCTGTATCTGACATGGTAAGAATTAATTATGGGAAGGTAATGAATTTCAAATAAGTCAGTGCCATTTATCAAGTTGAACCAGAATAGCTTTTTGGGCATGCAGCCTGTTTTCTGCCTGGTCAAATACAACTGACTGAGGACCTTCAATCACATCGTCGGTAATTTCCTTGTCTCTTTCGGCAGGCAGACAATGAAATACCAGTGCATCATTTCCAGCGTATTGTAGCAGGCTTGAGTTGACTTGAAAATCTTTTAATACTCTTTCTCTTTCAGCTATTTTGTTTTTTTCACCCATACTTGCCCAGACGTCTGTATATATAATCTCTGCATCTTTTACAGCTTCTTTCGCAGAATGTGTTACTTGAATAGTTGAAATACCTGTTTCTCTGATTTTAGCAAATAGTTCCATATCAGGCACGGTCTCAGGAGCAGTGGCTATACGCAGATCCAGGGGAATTCTGGCTGCCATGTTCAACCATGAATTTGTCATGTTGTTGCTGTCGCCGACATATGCTATGCGTACATTATCAATGCGCCCTAATTTTTCCTTAACCGTCAACATGTCTGACATTACCTGGCATGGATGATTAAAATCAGTCAGCATGTTTATTACGGGTACTGAAGCGTGTTTTGACAAGTCCAGAACCAGTTGATGTGAAAATGTGCGAATCAGTATTCCGTCTACATAGCGGGACATTACTCGTGCAATATCACTAACGGACTCCCTTTCACCAATCTTAAAATCCTGCTCTGATAAATTAACAGCAGTGCCGCCCAGTTGAACTATTCCAACCTCAAATGATAGACGAGTCCGGAGAGAAGGTTTGTGAAAAAACATTCCGTATGTTTTTCCGCTAAGCAACTGCGGACAGCTCCCTTGTTTTGTTTGCTGCTTTAATTCAACTGCATAATCAAGATTGTTCCGGATTTCCTCACTCGTCCAGTCCAAAATTGAAATAAAATCCCGTTTCATAAATTATTTTTAACAAATTGAAGTATAATTTTGTTGCTTCCGTATAATAAAATCGCTAGCATGTATGGTAACATCACAGCAACAATTTGTTAAGAGGAATCATGCATGAAATGAATATTCTGGTCACTGTAGCAGTGATTGTAGGCCTGTATATCTCCCTCTTCTTCGTTATCGAGAAGGTATTTTTAAAAGACGAAGAATAAGTCTCATACCCACCTTTGAGATTAATTATTTCAGTATTTATTGTGTTGCTCTGGATTTCAGGGTGCGCTTTATTTACTGATACCAAACATACTGTCTCCCCCACCTCAAAATTACCGCCCCCTGGTAAATTTAGCGGATATTACGATGTTTCCGGAAGGATACTGTTTAAGCATCCGGATGGGAAACACAATGGAGAACTGTTGATGCAGATTTCCAGCAATTCAGAAATGAAGCTGAGGATATTTGCTCCAATTGTCGGTTCATTAATTTATGAATTAAGAGCTGGTCCTGAAAAGTTTTTGGTACTTAATTATCAGGACAAAAATTTTGTATTGGAAGAAAACAGCTGGGAGGTCCGTCAAACCTGGCTGGGAATGGATTTGTCATTGGCTGAACTTAGATGGTTAATTATTGGACGTCTTCCTGAAAAAACACATTCATGGAAAAGAAAAAAACTTCCAACAGGAGAATGGCAACTTACTCAAAACACTACTGAAATACGAATACGCTACAATTCTGATGGTTACATTGAATCAATGAACAAATCCCGTGAAGGATTACTGGAGTACAAAGCCAAAATACCTCAATATCAAAAGGAAAAAGAAAGTTTATTCCCTAAAAAAATTCAGATAGAAGATTACACGGGAAACAATCTATGGATGATGTATATCAAGGAATTGCATGCTGTATCAGGCAGCATGAAGACACTTGATTTTGATCCTCCGACTGATCTGGAACCACTTTAATAATTTTTTGTATTATCTCGGTTTTAAATCAAAATTAAAACTCTCAGTGAAGAGGGCTTTCATACAATCACACAAAAATTATATACACGAATATTTGCTGGAATTTCAGCTGGTTGGATTTATTCTTGGTTTCATTCCCACTGAATCTGTGAACAAAAAATTGCTGGTTTTTTAGCAGGTAAAAAAGTACAATGCCCTCTGTTTTTCTGACAGTACCTTCAAGCTGAATCTTTAAAGAAAGGATGAATATGCGTTTAGCAATAATTGGTGGAGGGAATATGGGAGGCGCCATTCTCCTTGCTTTATTAAAATCAGCAGCTGTTCCTCCTGAAGATATTTTGCTGATTGAATCAGATGGAGAGAAACGTCAAAAACTTGGCAATGCTACTGGTTGTAATACTCAAGCTGAGATTGACGAAGCTGTACGAAGCTACGATTTGGTTTTGTTAGCGGTAAAGCCTCAAAGTTCAAGTGCAGTGATGGAACTGCTTGCCCAGTGGCTTCTGCCTGAGCATGTTGTGGTTTCTGTAATGGCCGGAATATCCCTGCAGACGATGCGCAGGGCGCTTGGACAAACCAAGTTGGTACGAGTAATGCCTAATATTCCTACTTTAATTGCAGAGGGAATGAGTGTTTTTTTTGCGTCGGATGAGGTTGGAAATGAAGGACGTGAGTGGGTTAAAATTCTTTTTAATTCCTGTGGTTCGTGTTTGGAGGCAAAAAATGAGGATGCTATTGATGCAGCAACCGCAATTTCAGGAAGTGGTCCAGGATATTTGTTTTACTTTGCCGAGCAGATGGTGTCATCTGCAAACGCATTAGGTTTTAACGAAGAAGAAGCTCAAGCTCTTGTACAAAAAACTTTCCGTGGTGCCACATTGCTGTGGGAGTCACAGCAGGTAGCTCCGGAAACATTGAGGCAGCAGGTTTCTTCTCCGGGAGGTACAACTTTAGCTGCACTCAATCATTTTCAGTCAAAGAATGTTGGAGAGTCGATTCAAGAGGGCATGCGTCAGGCTTATCGACGTGCAAAGGAGCTTTCATCATAATTTAAACACTACTTACATTTTGATTAAAAGCCTGATTTAACTAAGATATGTTTGTGTCGGGCACACTTTTTAAACAGTTAAGCAAAAATAAATCATAAGAAATTTTAAAAACTCAGTAATCAATTCACCAGAAAAAGATTGTATATGGCCTGTCTGATAATTGTTGGAAC
>CAJXDX010000076.1 GCA_913052275.1 uncultured Pseudomonadota bacterium
CCGGTTTTGAAAAATCGAAAATCAGGCGCGTGAAGCTTTTGTTTCCAGAATCAAATTTGAGAGAAGACAACTGGTAGACAGCATCTTCAGGAGGATCTGGCAGGGGCTTAATCTCAAATGCAGGACGGAAATCAATCTGCACCCCGGAGTTTTTGGTGAGTGCACTTACGGAATAGGTGAGGTCCTTTTCCTCCAGTTTGAACTGTGCCCAGATTTCTCCGTCAAATTCTGAAAAACGAATTCCTGAGAGCTGCAGGTCGTTGAACAGGCGCTCCATGCGACCGTCAGCAAAACCAGCACGGGCGTTTTTGAACTTGACCACCAGGGTCTGTGCTGCAAGGTTTTCTGTGATCTGGTAAACTGGAGGACTGCTGGTCAGCAGCCTTACACTGATCTGTTTCCCGCGCCTAAGCAGTTCAACATTCTGAATTATGACAGTTTCCGAAACTGCGGTTGCCGGAAGACCAGCAGTAATCAGCAAGCTGACGGTCAGCAGAACAGCAAATTTCCGGTACAACCTCATACAGGCAAGACCAGGTGTTGACGGCATGGTTCAGGGTTTAAGCATCAAGTAGCTTAAATGCAGCATGCGCATGCTTAGCTTAAACCTGAGTTACTTATTCGTAAAAAGATTTGAGTAATTTTGACCGGGTTGGATGACGCAGTTTGCGCAGGGCTTTTGCTTCAATCTGCCTGATGCGTTCACGCGTTACATCAAAATCCTGTCCAACTTCTTCCAGCGTGTGATCCTTGCTGGAGTCAATACCGAAGCGCATGCGCAGCACATTTTCTTCACGCTTAGTAAGTGTTTTCAGGGCATCGCGAGTACGTTCACTCATGTTTGAAGACACTGTAGCTTCGCCGGGATCCCTTACCTGTTCATCCGCGATAAAATCCTTGAGTTGTGAATCCTCATCATCGCCTATTGGTGTGTCGAGTGAAATCGGTTCCTTGGCAATCTTAAGCACCTTGCGGACTTTGTAAAGTGGCATGCCGAGATCTTCCGAAAGCTCATCTGCTGTAGGTTCTCTTCCCAGTTCCTGCACCTTGGCGCGTGAAATCCGCGAAAGCTTGTTGATTGTTTCGATCATGTGTACAGGAATCCGGATGGTGCGTGCCTGGTCTGCTATGGCCCGCGTAATGGACTGGCGAATCCACCATGTCGCATAAGTTGAAAACTTGTATCCACGACGATATTCGAACTTGTCAACTGCCTTCATCAGCCCGATATTACCCTCCTGAATAAGATCCAGGAACTGCAGTCCGCGGTTCGTGTATTTTTTTGCGATGCTGATTACCAGTCTTAAGTTTGCCTCAACAAGCTGGCTTTTGGCGGACTTGACTCTATGTTCCACTTTTCGGAGATTTTTAACTTCCCTGGAAAATTCTTCCAGAGTCAGGTCAGTCTGATCAATCATCAACTCGATACGTTTGCGGCACAGTTCTATCTTTTCAAAGTAGCGGTTGGCGATGCTCAGGGTATGTCCGGATTTTTCTCTAATGTCCCATGAAGCTTTTTCCTTATCCTTCTTTCTTTTACCATGTCTTAAAATTCTAAACAATTCATCCATTTCTTCCGGGGTCATTTTCAGTCGTTTGATATTGTCTTTCATCTTGCGGAAAGAAAGATCAATTTTATCCTTGTGCAGAAACATCTCCTCGCACATTAATTCAATTTGCCTGGAATTGAAGTTTATGCTGCGGATTGTATCCTTGTAAACAGTCTGATTTTTCTCCAACCGTTTTACTTCTGCCGGCTTGAGCTTTCGGCTTGATTCATTTTCGAGGATTTTCTTAACAGAAGCGTAATTCTTCCAGACCTTATCAAGCTGCTCAATAACCTGCTTTGTGGCTTTGTCTTCATCCTCAATGACATTATCATCTTCATCAAGTCCCGAAACAACATGGCGGGCCTTGATTATCTGAGTTTTGAGCTGCCTGGAAAGGTTGTTCAGGTAAAGCAGGATTAAATTTGATTCAGAAAAAATTTCAATCAATTCAAGATTCCCGCTTTCAATTTTTTTTGCGACTTCAACTTCACCGCTGCGCGTCAGCAGCTGGATGCTGCCCATCTCACGCAAATACATGCGTACAGGGTCATCAGTTGAATTGTCAATGCCCGGGTCCAGATTGAGTTCATCATTATCGAAATCAATTTCGGGATTCGTGTCTGATTGGTCACTAAGTAAATCCGTATTTTTATCATTATCAACAACTTCGATATCCATTTCAGAAAAAATGCTGAAAATTTTCTCCAACTGCTCTGCTGATGGAGTTTCATCACCAAGGTTTTCATTTATTTCATCAATAGTAATGAATCCCTTTTCACGTCCTTCGGCAATCAGTTCCTTTACAATTTTTTCCTCAGGGGAAGAGAGGGTGTTCTCTGTTTTGTTTTTTTTACTCATGGAATCCTGTGCAGGGTATTAAGTTTCAAATTTTTGCTAAAAAATTTGCTTCAGATTTTTCAATTTCTCTTCTTCTATTCTTCTTTTGGCTCCGGCTATTGCTCGATCTTCGTTGCTTTTGCTTTTGATAAGGCTCTGCTGATATTCCATCTCCAGGTTGTGTTCCTTGATGCGCTTTAACGACAATCCAAAATCATGACTGGGAATCTCTTGACTGAGCAGCAGCATCACTGACTCGAACAGCTCAGGATCAGTTTTTTCAAATTTGAGTGGATCGAATGATTGAAATGATTCATCAGGCAGCAGCAAAAGTTTGGCGTAAAGCTGGTGAAAACGCGGGGTGCTGAACTCTTCCGGTTTCAAATGTTCACGTACCCTGGGCCACAACTGGCCGTTGCGCAGCAATGACTGTAAAAGCCACTGTTCATCTTGAGAAATTGTTGAAGTATTTGGCGAACAAAAAAGTGTATCATTTTCCCGTTCGGAATGCAAGTTTTTATTTGTTTTTCTTTTTATTTCTCTTGAAAGCATTTCCGGGGGGATTTTCATGCGTTCGCCTATTGTGACCAATGTAATCTGTTGGCGTTTAGGATCCTTTATCTGATGCAATGTTGGAAGCAGTTCTTCCAGTCCCTGCATTCTACCCTGGATTGTGTCTGGATAATTATTTATTGTCTGCTGAACCAGGTAATCCAGTGCCGGAACTTTGTGTTCCAGCAAATCTTCTAAACCTTTTTTCCCGTGCTTCAGCATGAAAGTATCCGGATCTTCACCATCAGGAAGATTAAGTATATATGACTCAAGGGGGTGGAGCAGCAGAAGATGGGCGTGCTTCAGTGCCGCATTTTTTCCGGCGGAGTCTCCGTCAAAAAGAAGGATCGCAGTCTTAGTGTAACGCCGGACTATTTTTAAATGTTCCGCCGTTAATGCCGTTCCACATGGGGCAACAGTTTCAGTAAAACCGTTTTCATGAAGGCGAATTACATCAAGGTAGCCCTCAACAAAGATAAGTCTGCTTTTTTTTCTAATTTCATCAAGTCCTTCGTGTAATCCGTAAAGAGTTCGACTTTTGCGGTAATACGCGGTTTCAGGGCTGTTGAGGTATTTTGGTTTATCATCAGGCTTGAGGGATCGTGCACCGAAACCTATGCAGCGTCCGCGGAAATCCTTGATTGGAAACATTAGGCGTCCACGGAAAGTATCGTAAAATCTGCCTGATTTTTCACTGCTCTTGATCAGACCAGTACGTGCTATTACAGACTGGGGTATTTTTTTTTGCGTCAGATTTTTGAATGTCTCGTCCCATTTGTCGGGTGAGAAGCCTATTTGGAAACTTTCACACATCTTTCCCGAAACCTTTCTCTGCTGCAGATATTCGGATGCGTCCTTTCCCTCTTCCCCAAGAATTTTTTCCCTGTAAAAAGATGCTGCTTCGCGCAGGCATTGCAGTCCCTTTTCTTCATCAGCGTTTTGACTGCGTGTAAGTCTGGTGTTTCTTTCCAGAGGAATTCCAGCTCGTTTGGCAAGTTCCTGGACAGCGTCTGTAAAAGAGAGCCGGTCAATCTGCATCAGAAACTTGATTGAATCTCCACTCGCCTTGCAGCCAAAGCAATGAAAAAACCCGCGTTGTGAGTTAACATTGAATGAAGGCGTTTTTTCTGAGTGGAATGGGCAAAGCCCTTTGAAGTTTACACCTGTTTTTTTGAGGACTATGCCATGATCAGAAACAAGTTCAGCAATATCGGTAGAATTGAGAACTTTCTCGATAAAGTTTTTGCCGAATTTCATCTTTTCTGTGCCAGGAAAATTTTCAAAATTTCTTTTAGACTGTTATAAATTAGTCCTTTTTTCAATAAGTTACTCTTCGTGTTTCACTTTTATTTTTGACAGCAGATAAGGTTTAGTCAACTGATTATGAGACACTTCCGAAGGTCATTTTCTTCAAACAGGGATAATAAAGAAATCTACTTATCATCGATAAACTTTTTTTGATTATTGATCAAGGTTTTTGCCTCTCCGTACCTTGTGAAACTGATTACCAGGTCAAACAGGGACCTTGACAATACCATTTGCTTATCCTGCCTTGATTCAACAGCATTAAGAAAATCAGCATGCTCTCCAAACACAATTATGCTTCCCGGAAAACTTTCCATCCATTCCAGCAAAAAAGACATACTGGTTTCATCCAGCAGAGGAAGCAGGCGGTCCAGCATAAATACCCTTGTTTTTGCGGCTGCAAGCATCAGTGTCCAGAACCTGGTTAAATGCTGATCTGAAAGATCATTAACAGTGAGGTATTGAATTCTTCCGATCAATCCCAGTCGGTACATCAATGTGTCCATGGTCTTTCTTTTTCCACCGAACCATGGTCTTTCTTCAAAAAGTCTGGATTGAAGATTTTCCTGCATTGATGAACCCTTATCAAGACCATCCAGCAGACCCTGGTCTGAATGAAAGTGAGTGTTGGCTGAGATTCGCAATGAGCCGGTTTTGGGCTTGAGCTTTCGTTCAAACAGACGCCATAATACATTTTTTTGTTCCTCATTTTGAAAATGAAAGCAGACTCTCTCTCCGGCATGCAGATCCAGGTTTAACTTGCAAATATCCCACATTGTTTCAGAAGAAAAATCTTCGGCAGACGTTGCCGAATAGCCCATATTTCGACAACTTATCAGCAGCTTATTATTCATCTTGGTCTGATGCGTAATTTAACACTTGAGCTTTATTCACTGGAAACAACAGAGAATGTCGCCCGAAAAATGGCTGAACATTTGTTTCAGGGATCAATAATGCTGTTCTGGGGAGACATGGGTTCCGGAAAAACTACTTTTATCAAAAGTCTCTGTTCCGGACTTGGAGTTCTCCCCGAAAAAGTTACTTCTCCTACATATACACTGGTTAACATTTACAAATGCAACTGGTCCATATTTCATGTGGACCTTTTCCGCCTGACTGCTCCTGAACAGCTTTATGATATGGACCGTGCCGACCTGATAGCAGATCAAGGTGTTACTCTGGTTGAGTGGCCGCAAATGCTCCAGAATTATTTGACAGATGAACCGGTACTCAACCTGCGTTTCACAACTGTTTCTGAACATCACAGACGGCTGATACTGGAGACTGAATCAAGTGAGTTTGACATACTTTTCAACACTATGGAACAACAGATTTTGTCTTGCAGTTAATCTTAAAATTATTTCAGGGAGCATTAGATGATCAGGCTTTCAGTGGATACTTCTTTTGAGCATTTGGGGGTCTGCCTGACAAGTAATGGAGTGTCTTTGGCAAATTACTATTCCTTATGCAATCGGAAAAATTCGTCAATTATCTTTGGAGTAATTGATGAATTGCTGAAAAATGCCGAAATCAAATTGTCTGATATTGATGCTTATGTCGTCAATCGGGGACCCGGTTCATACACAGGCGTCAGGATTGCGATGGGTGTGGTAAAAACATTTGCGCAGGTGCATAAAAAACCAGTCGTTCCTGTTGATTCCTTGGAGTTGCTTGCAGGACAAATTAGCAGCGTAAAAGAAGACTTTCCTGTTTTGCTTAACTGCACTCGCAGGGAAGTATTTCACGCTAAGTACAGCATTGTTGAAGGACAACCTGAGGCACGAACGCCGATTCAGCTTACAAGTCTTGAAATGTTTTTGGAGACCTCAAAAGATAAAGCGGTTGTCCTGCATCGAGTGAATCCCGAAAGACGCAAAGCTGAGCCATTGTTTGAGAAGTTGAAGCTTTTGCCTCTGGATTACCCCGTTGCGGATGCACTGCTTCTGGACCGTCTTGGGGCACATAAACTTAAATCAGGTGAAATTGATTTTAATGCACCGGTAAATCCCCTTTATGTAAAACGTGATGTTGAAAAAAGGACGTAATAGTTTTGTATTATCCACCTTATTTCCCACAGGCCTGTCCCGGGCCTGGTCAGTTTCAGGCCCCCTTTGCTGTTGGTGAAGGAAGGTTTTATGGAGGTTCTCACTTTCCCTTTTGAAAGTGCTGGGGCGAGGTTACTGGTTCTATCCTCACTTCATAGGAGAGTATTGGGGTGAGAGCAAGTATTATCCCTTTCATGTGGGAGGGGAGAGTACTGAATTGAGAACTGTCATTTAAGTTTATGAGGGAATCCATTTACTTCATCAGTTTTGTTTTCAACGGAATTATTAGTTAACGGATTTACAGAATTTCTGCATGCACTAACAGAATTTATCGGATAAATAATGTTATATCACACATTTTCAACACAGCAGGAAATTGATCAGGAATATAATCCGCGTTTGATCGTGGACAATTTTGAAGTAAACGTAGACAGTTATTTCACGGAAAGCAAACGGGTTCTAAAAGAATATCCCCACCAGTCAGGAGTGGCATATGGACCCACCAAAGCGGAAATTCTTGATATTTTCCCCGCGGATACAGCAACTGCACCAGTACACATTTTTTTTCATGGTGGCTACTGGCACTCTTTTCAAAGCAGGGATTTTGCCTTCGTGGCGGAAGGTATTGTACGTAACGGTATTACCGCGGTACTGGTAAATTACGCACTCTGTCCATCAGTTAAAATTGATGAAATTGTGCGTCAATCCCGAGCTGCAGTAGCCTGGACTTACAGTAATGCGGAGTCTTTTGGGGCAAATCCGGATCAGATTACTGTATCTGGACATTCTGCAGGAGGGCACCTTGCAGGCATGCTGATGTCCGTATCATGGGAAAATGATTACGGACTGCCTCAGGATTTGATCAAGGGGTTTTTGCCCATCAGCGGACTGTTTGATCTTGCCCCTTTCCCATTTTCCTGGCTCCAGCCTAAACTGCAGCTCACCACAGATGAGGTGCTGCGAAACAGTCCACTGCTGCATAAACCTGTCTGCTCTTCACCAGTTCTTGTTGCAGTTGGTGAAAAAGAGTCAAATGAATTTCAGCGACAATCTGAAAACTATGCGGAGTACCTGCTACAACATGGAATCAGCACGCAATATATTCCTGTAAAAGGAAAAAATCACTTTAATATTATTGATGATTTTCTGGGAGATGGCGGAGCTTTCTGCGAAAAAATACTTGAATGGTCTCAGCAGAATTGAGTCAATAACCGGTAAATTGTTTCATTCACCAAATGTATTGAGGATTGACAGTTGGAAGACTGAAACAGATAATGATTGCAGAAACTTGAACCATTTTTTTAATTGATAATGGAACTTGAAAACACTTCTAAGTCGGAACTGAAAAACTGGGAACAAAATCTCTTACAGAAGTACAGACAGTATAAGGAATCCGGATTGAAACTGGACCTAACACGGGGAAAACCAGGAACAGAACAGCTTGACCTTGCCGATCAGATGGAAGGCCTGCTGAAGGGGAAAATGATCTCCGTCAATGGGACTGACCTGAGAAACTATGG
>CAJXDX010000077.1 GCA_913052275.1 uncultured Pseudomonadota bacterium
ACTTCGATCAGAGATTCGTGAGTCATATTTTCCCTTGGTTCTTGCTCCAAGCTTCATATTCCTTCTGCGCCTCTTCATTGAGAGGGTAGTATTTACGCAAGTCTCCTCCCTCTGAAAGTTTGAGTTTTGAGAATTCTTCCCACTCCTTGTGCCCCCCTGCCCTTTCAAGCACAACATCTATTAGTTTTAATGGCACCACGACCGCACCATCATCATCTGCAACGATGATATCTCCAGGAAAAACAAGCCTGCCTCCACAGGCGATAGGATCATTTACGCAAAAGGGGAAAATTCCCGTCTGGATATGATAATTAGGGGTAAATCCCCTCGACCAGATTCCAAGTCCTGTTTCAAGAATTTTTCTAGAATCCCGGATACAACCGTCCAGAACCACACCTTCTCCACCCTTTCCATGAAAATAGGCAAGCATCATCTCTCCAAAAACACCACTACTCAAGTCTCCCCTAGCGTCTACCACAACCACATCACCAGCTTGAGCAAGATAAAGAGCATGACGATGAAGCTGTTCCTCGACATTTTGATACTCCTCAGCATCTTGATAATAATCTTCTCGAATGGGCATGAATTGGAGAGTGATGGCCGGCCCCCCAATTGTTTTACCAAGAGCACAGGATTTAGGCCCCATCATGAATGAATCCTTTATGCCAGCAATATGTTTGAGTTCTGCACTAATCGTGGCAGCACCGATTTCTTTTAAAGCATCCACCTTGTTTCGGTCTGGTCTTTTCGGAAAGTCAGGATTGATTCGCATTTCCATGGTGTGAAAAATAGTAGAGATTCTGGAAGGGGATTTCCAATGTACCAAGTTTTTCCAGTAATTTCATTCAAATTAATAATTTTACAGATGAAACCTGGTGTATTATAGATAAAATTCCTCTTTTATGACCAATGTTCAGGAAGAAGCGGCTCCCCTGTTTTGAGTTTATCCGCAATCCATTGAGCCTGACGAACTCCATCCCGAAAGCTGGAATGATAGGTAGTGCACCGATCAATCTCTCTTCCGAAGGCCGCCGCCAAGTCATCTCCATCTCCTTCAGACTCTTCCATCATCATTGTCGAAATAGACACCCATGGAGCAAAGTTCATGGGCTCAAAGTATTCTAACGTCGTCTCAACCTGTTTCCTAGATTTTGGAAAAGCCCTAAAATAGTCATTGAATTCTTCAAGAGGATAATGACTGCTTGTAGAGGCTTTTTGCAGAGATTTGTAAAACATAGAAGGAGTATAAAACAATGTAAGCGCCTGAGGACGCATTGCAGCAGTCCAGAAAGCCAGATCCCCACCCACCAGACTAATTCTACGATGATCTACTTCTTCACGAGTCAGGAGAAAATCCATTACTCTAAGACAATCACTAGCAATCTCGCGGTAAATATAAGTTTGAGGGGATTCAATGCCTTGTGTCAACAGTCCTGGATAGGAAGCAGCAAAGGGTTCATCAGAAAGCCTCTGTCCTCTATGACATAAAGCAATTGAAATGTGATTGCAACGTTCCTCGAAAGGAGGGATGTGGACCACACTACCATAGTTGGGAAGACGGTAAATGACCGGAAAAGGTCCTTTTCCATGAGGAACGCAGTAATAAGCAAAAATTCGGTACCCTCCAAGACTCGTAAGTAGCAATCCGAACACCTTGCCTTCTGGAGTGGACCGAAGAGGGATTTCTGTGCATTCTGGTGCTGGTTCCACTCGAATGAGTTCCTGTTCCAATTGAAGCCAGTAGGAGCTGAAGTCTTCAGGTTTCATGTTTCTCTCTTATTTAGGAATCTGAAGTTTTCACCCCTTTAGGTTTTCAACTGATTGTCAAAAAAGGTATCAACCACCTGGTCATGCACATGGTGATTTGCGTCATGTCCATGCCCATCATAAGCGTAAAGTTTCTTTTCAGGAGACTGAATTTTATCCATTAGAGGGTAGGCGGTTTCTGGAGGACATACATCATCCTGAAGTCCAATGTAGACGATGATAGGGCATTGAATGCGGTCAGCGAAATTGATGCAATCATAGTAATTCCAGGTCTTGACCATCGCATCCCGGTTTTGGGGATGCAGACGGAGGTAGTCGTTGATTTCTTCGTATGGATAGGTGCGTGTTAGATCGATAGCATCCACAACCCCAGTAAGGTAAGGTGCTCCTACAGATGCGGCCTTTACCTGAGGCCGTAAAGCAGCCGCCACCAGAGTCAAAGCACCTCCCTGACTGCTTCCCTGGATTCCTATCCGTTCAGAGTCTACTTCTGGTTGCTCTGTCAGGAAATCAATCACCCTGATTGCATCCAGATAAAATCCCTGATAAGCATAACTTTGACGATCCACGAGGTTGTGGGTCAACAGCCCTGGATATCCAGGGTTGAACTGCCGGTTGCTCCTCAATTTGCCTCGTGGAGCGGCCCCGAAGGTAGCATAACCCTGTTCTGCATGAGCCTTAGGAAGAGTGGGTTCACTGATGTATCCCGGATAGAAGACTCTTGCCGGAAGAGGTCGCGGTCTCAAACGGGGAAGGCAATACCATCCAAACACTCTTAAAGAGTTCAGGCTATCATAATGCACCTCAAACACTTCAACCTGTTCGGTTGAACGCATGCTATCCAGAGTAAGCGATGCATTGAGAGGGATTTTGTCGGAACGTTCAAGAAGCTCACCCCAGAATATGTCAAAATCATCAGGTTTGATCACCTGAGTTCCGTATTTAGAAGGGTCACGTTGAGTCACGAAGCTTTTTCAGAAAATTTGTGTGAAATTCATTTAAGGAAACTTTTATGCTCGTTTGTCAATAAAGCCTTAGTCAACCAAGAACCTGCAAGAGTCGTTCGAGTACAATTTCAGATTCCCCATCTATTACGGTCATTGGATTCAGCAGCAAAGCATTCCCGTTTTCTGAAGGAGCTACTGCCACTCTTGGTTCCCCCTTCATCAGAGCATCAATCACTTCTTCTTTTGGCACTTCAACGGGTAATTCAACCCGTGTTCTAGGAACAGGCTGTCCTGCTTCATTGGGGTAATCCCGCTGGGCAAGGATCCCTTTCTTTCCATCAAGACCGCTGATCCAAAATTGAACCCGTTTTTCATAAGTTTGAAGCAGACTTTCATGATCGAGGTTAAGGTAACGTTCCACTGCGGCAAGTAGACCCATCATTTCCTCCTTGCCCACCTTCATTGGTCTCCCCACCCCATGGTAGGGAGCTCCGTAACCCCGAATTCGTTCAATCAGATCCTTACTCCCGAGAATAAGCCCTGAGGCCTGTGGACCGGCCAGATCCTTCCCTCCACTGAAGATCACAAGATCAGCTCCTTGCTGAGTGAAATTCCATAGATTTGAAACCGGAGGAAGTTGAGCGGCAGCATCCACGATTACCGGAACCTTATGCTTGCCTGCAGATCGAATCACGTCTTTCAGTGACAATTCGGAAGGATCGTTCATCGCCCCTTGAAACCAAAAAATTGCAACGGTTGCAGGACTGACCGCTCGTTCCAGATCTTCGATTTGAGTTCCTTCATTACTGCCTATTTCCACCATTTTGGCTCCGGCCTCTTGAACCGCATAATCATATGAATTACGATGCATCTTCTGCACGATTACTTCGTTTGGAACTCCATTCAATTTGGAGAAATCCTCATATGCATCAGCAGTATGCCTGGAAATGCAGGCCGCAGTTGCAAGCAGTAATCCTGAAGCTGCACCGCAACTTACATAGGCCGCTTCGTTGTGTGTCAATTCTGCGAGGCGTTCCCCAACACTCAATTGCAGTTGATGAAGATCCACAAACGAACCTGCCGCTTGATCCATGGCCTTTCGAACTTCCTCAGGCATGAGCGATCCGCCAAACATGGTCAAGGTTGCTTGGGCATTGATGATGGGTCGGATGCCAAGCGAGTCGTAAGACGAAGTCATGTTTTATATTTCAGTGGATGCATGATGGTGGATGACTTTTTATCAATGTCGACCTTGAAGCAGTCCGACAGCATAAAATTCATATGAAGCCGCTTCATCAGGAAAATCCACCACATGGACTGTGAAGCGTGCCGGAACTCCATTTTCCGGACATTGTTCCTTGAAAAAATTTCGATACGCTTTCGCATATTCCGCACGCACCCTTTCTTGCTCTCGACGATATCCTGCAGGATCTGAAAGAGGGCTGGGCGTTTTGGGCTGTGCACCGAATGCATGGATTTCAATGAAGTCAATCTCCCCAATCGACTGACACAGTTCGGCTTCCTGCAACCACTGCTCCCAACAGCGAAATACCAATGGAACTTCGATCGAGGGTTCCATGCTGGTTACCGTGTCCAGATTCAAAATCCCTGTGGCAGAATGGCCACCTGTCAATCCTGAAAAATGAATCCTAAGGTCTCCATCCATCTGCTCCTCTACTACCATCGCAGACAGGACAGGAGCCTCTCCTTCAAAGTAATAAGTCAGTTTTCCACGTTTTTTGATGTTGAACGGCATAAGCCTTTAATTTAAGTTTTTTCCCTACTCCTGATCTGAGTTAATCGTTTGATGAAACTCATAGTTATCAATAATTTTTATCTTTTTGATTCATTTAAGAGATAGGATGCTAGTTCTTGACGGCGCCTGAAAGCAGGCCGCTCATGATGTATTTCTGAAAAAAGAGAGCAAATAATACCGGTGGGATGACTGCAAGTACTCCGGCTGCAATGATAGTGACATAATTGATATCCCCAACCATGGTGGCAAACATAGCTGCAACCACAGTACTGGTAAAGGATTTTTCGGTTTCTGTAATCAGTAGCGCAAACAGGAATTCTCCCCAGGAAAGTAAAAATGCCAGAATTCCAGTGGTCACTAAACCAGGGAGGGATAATGGTAAAATAATCTTGTTGAGGACTTGAAAACGACTGCAGCCATCAATTCTTCCAGCATCCTCTAATTCAGATGGAATGGTTTTGAAATAAGCCTGAAGAAGCCAAATGACATAGGGTAAAACAAATGACATGTTGATGAATATAAGCGTGATTAACCTGTCATTCATTCCCATCTTTTTAGCAAACAATACGATTGGAATTGCAAGCGCCAGAGCAGGTACCAACCTGACCACTAGAATGGAGAACAAAAGGAAATATTTTCCTTTAAAATCCATCCTTGCAATGGGATAGGCAGCATAAGCTCCAAACAGGACACTAAAAAAAGAAACACTTAAAGCAATGATCAAACTATTTAAGAAGGATCGTAAATATATCCTTGCCTGATAAGACGAACTCTTTCCGTAGACAGAAACATAAGATTCATCATATATAGCTCCCATGAATATCTCACGGTAACTCTCCGTGCTGACTGGATTCGGGAACCATACAGGAGGTACCTTAAAGAGCTGGTTTTCCATCTGGAAACTGGAACTGACTAACCAGAGGAAGGGCCCGATAAACACGGTGAGGAAAACCGCGGATGCAAGATAAATCAGAATATAACGCTTTAATTTATTTCGCTTCACTGCCGTTCACCTCGATCAAGAAATGAGTAAAAAAAGATTGCAAGAAAAAGTGTGATCAATCCCAAAATCATCGCCAGCGCACTTCCTGAACCAAAATCCAGTTTCTTAAATGTATTGATATAAATGCTCCATCCTAGAACCGCAGTCGATCTACCCGGTCCTCCTGAGGTTAAGACATAAATCAGGTCGAAGACTTTGAGGGCGAAAATCGTTTCGAATATCAATACCACCGTCAAGGTTGGCCTGAGTAAAGGCAATGTAATGTTTAATGTTCTTTGCCATGCACTAGCTCCCTCAACCATTGCTGCTTCATGAAGAGTTTTGGATACCGTCTGCAATCCTGCAAGTATCAACAGTGTTGCTAAGGGTATGTTCTTCCAGGAATAGGCAATGACGACCCAAATCATTGCACTGGGCATGCTGCTTAACCAGGCGACGTATTCGTCTATCAGGCCCCCCATGGAAAATAAAGCATTCATGACACCAAATGTAGGATGCAGCAACCACTTCCATAACAAGGCATTCACAACATCTGGAATTGCCCAGGGTATGAGCAACAGAGCCCTTAGCCAGCCCCTACCTGGGAAATCCTGATCCAGTAACAAAGCCAGAAAAAAAGATACTGTGATGATCACCCCTACAACACTGACGGCAAAAATTAAACTTGTCGTCAACGAGTCCCAGAATTTCTCATCAGTCAGAATTTTTTCATAATTCTGTAACCCAACAAAAGGTTTCTTCGCACGTTTGAGTTTGTATCGATACAGGCTCAAATAAACAGCATAAATGATGGGTATCAGGACTGTAACCGTAAGGACAAATAGGGCTGGAGCACTAAAGATAAGTGCCAGTTTACCGGGAGAAATTTCTTTATTTTTAAGAATAATCATAGTCGATCGGGACATACTTGCTGCATGCCCCGAATGAATCCAATTAGCTTTTCATTGATTAATATTCTGCTTTCAATTCATTCCAATTTTTAGCCAATTTTTCTAAACTACTATCCATATCAGCACCATTGATAATTTCCTGAAATTCACTCCAGGCTTCTGACTCCCAATCCGAAAAATAAGGAACGAATCGGTAGGCACGGTTGATGCCATATTTTGCCTGCTCTTGAAGTATATCGGGGTTGATCCATCCTGAAATGGAATTCCTCACGTCAGCATCTTTGTAAAGGGGGGCTGGTGAAAAGCCGAGTCCAAATTCAAGTGCCCATCTTTTTGGGACATAATAAGCACCTGTTGCATCTTTCCCTCCAAGAAACTGAACAAGTTTCCAAGCTTTAGCTTTATCTGCTTCAGAGGTAATGGAATATAATCGGACATATCCAATGGTACCACTAACAGCATCTGCAGAACCGGGTACAAGAGCATTTTTGATGTTCCCTGCTTCATCGGATTTTTTCGGATCATTCAAAACTTTCATCTCATAATCTGTAACGATGGTGAAAGCTGCTGTTCCTGAACGCATGAATTTGTCAATCTCGCCGTCTCCCTGACTAATAGAGGCTCGATTTATAATACCTTTACTGATCCCATCTGCAATCCAGGCAAGGGCTTTTTTAACCCCGCTGTTCTTTTGATGAAACACTGGCTCAAGCTTGTCGTTGAAAAATCTACCTCCAAACCCAGCAGAAATGATTTCTAAATTTCTGAGGATTGAATTTTCATTAGCTGCCAAGCCGATCACAATAGGGTTTCTAACAACTCCCTTTTGTTTCAGGGTACTGGCTTGCTTCGTTAATTCATCCCAAGTCTTAGGAGGTGAATTTATCCCTGCTTTTTTTAATAGACGTTGGTTATATACGAATACTGAATTTCCTGAGTAATAAGGAAGTCCGTATACTTCTCCTTCAAAAGACATCTGTTCAATGATTCCCTGTGGCAAGTCTGCCATGTAATCATCAACCCCTGGTAAACCTGTGATTGGGACGATCCAACCCGCTGAGGCCCATTCAGCCAGAAAACTGTCCCGAACATAGACCACATCAAAATTCGTCCCTGAGGTAAAACTGGCGACCATCTTAGTATGGTACTCATTACTCGGAAAGGGATTGAATGTGGCACTGAGGCCTGACTGGCTGGTAAAACGTCCTAGGTTCTCCCTCACTACATCCACCTGATAGGGCCACCCTGTCAATTCGACATCAGTATCTTTCGCTAATGCTGTACCGAGAAAACAGAATGATGCAATGAATAAAATTGTGATTGTTTTTCTCATAATAAATCTCCTTGTTGAAGAGTTAATAAATGATAAAAATTACCCGTCTTACTTTGGATTAAGAATAGGCAATTCATGTTTTCAAAACTTAATTAGTTC
>CAJXDX010000078.1 GCA_913052275.1 uncultured Pseudomonadota bacterium
CTTTTTCCCAAAAAAGGAACCATCGCTGTAGGAACAGATGCGGACATAGTCATTTTTGATCCGAACCGCAAGGAAACCATCAGTGTTGATAATCCATGCACGCATCATATGCGTGTGGACTATTCAGCCTATGAAGGTTTTGAAGTTCAGGGTTTCACGGAAACAGTACTCAGCCGCGGAAGGGTGATCATTGAAAATAATGAACAGAAAGTTGAACGGGGAGGACAGTTCATCAAACGTGCCCTGGTGAATTCCCATCTTAACTGAAATAATTTCTTTCTTTCACCCGATTTCAACTAATTTCCTTCTTTATACAGAAAATGCCGCCATTTCATTATGGCGGCAGATAACCATACCTCCGCAATCTTAAATGCCGTCCGAGAAAAAGGATTAAATCCTGTTTTGAAAACCGCAGGCGGCCCCGGCCATTCCATCTTCATTCCAAATGAACATTGACAAAATCCGATTATTCCTGCTTTGCATTGCATGGTCCACAGCAATAATCAATGTTATCTTCGGCCAGTCCGCATTGGTCCTGGCAAATGCAGGAGTATTGAGCCTGTTATTGTTTTTCGTCCTGACATTCAGCCGTCTCAAAAAGGAAAGCTTTACCATCATTATCATCCTTGTTGTTGTGGCTTTTTTTCTGCTGGATCAGTTCCCAAGTTTTGAAGATTTTTTGTCCGCGGGACGTTTCACCTTAGTTTTTGCTGCATTGCTGCCAACCATGACACTTGTCCGGTCCGCGTCTTTAAAAGTGAAACGAGTCAAAAATTCCCAGGACTTGTTAAGAAATCTTCCCACCAGCATCTCAACTTCAGGCTTTCAGATAGCTTCTCATTTTTTCGGCAGCGTGATTAACACCGGAACATTTTCCATTCTTTCTGCGGCACTTCCGGAGAATTCTGACAAAAATTACCGCAAGGCAATTGCGGAAGCCTGTCTGCGCGGTATGAATACCTCTGCTACGTGGTCTCCTTTTTTCGTGGCATTTGCGGTAGGTCAGGCATTTATTGATAAAACAAATTCCTGGATTGCAATGGCATGCGGAATTTTGGTTGGAATGCTTTTCAATCTTGTTTCACTGCCTGTTTTTGCTTATGGATCAACATTAAATAAAATCAAATATTCGCTGGCATGTCTCAGTCCGGTATTTCCTCTCCTGACTATAATAATGCTTTCTGTCCTTTCCGTATCGCTTTTTTTTGATTTTACCGCATTGTCAGCGGTAGTACTGGTGATGCCCATGCTGATAGTTATTTACCTGCTTTTCAACCTCAAAAATTTTTCTGAGATTTACTCCAATACCAAATCATGGCTGCTGAATTCCTCAGACGACATCACAGTAATCTGTATTGCAATGCTGGTTGGTTACCTGATAAGTCGTTCCAATAGTATTAATGATTATTTTCTTTTGCTTGACTCAGCATTTTTTCCTGCATGGTCACTGCTGGCAGTTACTCCGCTTATCATAACTGTATTTTCTTTCATGGGAATTCATCCTGTGATTACAAGCACAATCGCGCTGTCTCTGCTGACAACAGCGCAGATAGATATTCATCCGGCGCTGCTCATGCAGGCTCACCTTGTCGGATGGGCGGCAGGAACAATGAGTTCTGTTGCATCACTCTCGGTATTAACCTGCTCAAACTTGTTCCAGGTGGAGTCACGAAAACTTGCTTTTGGTCCTAATTTATTGACAGCAGTTATTTTTTCTTTATCATCAGGCGTATTGCTCAGCTTCGTAAATTCATTAATATATTAAACATGCCTGTTTCAAAGTCTTACAATCTGGACAATTATGCTGCCGTACAGGAGTTTTTCCATTCACATAACTGGACTGACGGACTTCCAGTTGTGCCTCCAACTCCGGAAGCAGTTAAGGATTTGCTTGAATTGTCCAAGATATCACCAGAACACCTGATCGGCATTGAACCTGTCAGAAGCCGTGCAATAACTGCGGAAAAACTTGCAATAAATGCAGTCATGGCCGGCTGTCTTCCGGAACACTTCCCGCTGGTATGTGAATCATTTTCCGCAATGCTGAAAGAGCCATTTCTGCTTCATGGTGCAACAGCAAGCACCGGAGGCTGTGCAGTACTTGTAATAATAAACGGCCCAGTCAGGAAACAGCTTGGAATGAATGGCACCTTTAATGCCCTGGGTTCAAGCGACCGTGCGACAACTGTTATAGGCAGGGCAATAAGACTGATCCTCTGCAATTTACTGGATGCAAGACCGGGTGATGCTGACCGATCAACTCTTGGACACCCAGGAAAATTCAGTTTCTGCATCGCCGAAGATGAAGAAAATACAAACTGGCTCCCTCTTGCTGAAGAAAGGGATATTCCCCACGGAGTTTCTGCAGTAACTGTGATGGCTGCAGGTTCTCCAAGGCAAATAATGAATGAATGGACAACCAGTCCGGAAGAAATCCTAGACACGTTTGTTGCCGAAATTAAATCCTGCATGAGACATTATTCAATCTGGCCCGGCAACTACGCGATCGTCATTCCTCCTCAACTTCGAGTACACTTCGAAGAGTCCCGCTGGTCAAAGAGAAATATCCGCAGGTATGTATTTGAACACGCAAGAATCAAGAGAAAAGAATGGAGCGATTGCGGCAAGACTGCCGTTGTTGGAAATAAAGGAGAAAAAGAATATACTGCATTGACAGATGAAAATCATTTGCTTGTAGTTGCCGCGGGCGGACCTGCCGGAGGGTTTGGCGCAGTCATTCCTCCTTGGTTTGGAACGAAGAGCAAAGCCGTTACTCAGCCGCTTGGTCTCTGCCTTGATTGCGGGCCTGAGTAAATACCGAACTTATACTACTGCTGAACATGACGATAGAAGTGTTGGATCCGACTTACGATGGTGATACCAGTTCGTTTAAATACGCTGCAGGCTTGGAGAATCTTAAGGGAGCAACAGTCGGCATCATTTCAAATGGCAAGAAAGGCACTTTCCATTTCTTCAATGCTCTGGAGGATCTGCTGACAAAAAAATACAAGGCAGGAGAAGTTATACGAGTTATAAAAAAGAACTACAGTGCTCCTGCCGAGGAAGAAATAATGAAGGAGGTTAAAAAATGGGATGCAGCAATTGCTGGAGTTGGAGATTGAGGCAGTTGTTCATCATGCAGTTTGCATGATTCCATTAAGTCAGAGCTGTTGGGTGTTCCATCATTTGGTATAATGACCTCAAAATTTGTAAGCGCGGCGGAGATGATGTCTCGCGCGCTGGGCGCTGAAAATTATCCTTTTGTTGTCGTCAGCCACCCCATCAGCAGTGCCACAAAAGATGAATTAAAAATACAGGCAGGCAATGCCTTACAAGAGGGGATTAATTTTCTCCTCAAGTCAGAGCGCAGCACTGAATCGTAGTCCATGCCGGACAAAGTAATGCTTCATTCTTCACAGGCTGCAACCCCTGCTGCATTAATTCTCTAATCCGGCTTAACGGTTTTGTTGCTTGATTCGATCCAGGATTTAATTCCATTGGTTGCATGATAAATAAGGTATTCACTGTTTTCCTTGATCATCATGTTTGAAACAATGCGGCTCCTTCTTCCGGTTCTGCACATTATGATGACAGGCCCATTTTCATCTGCTATTTCCCCAATTTCAATCATCCATTTTTTAAAATCATAATTCCCATCTTTATCAAAAAATGTCAGAAGATGACTGCTGTTAATCACGCCGGTTTCATGCCACTCACCTTCCGTCCTGATATCTATCAAGGGCACACTGCTTTCCAGCAGCATTTTTATTTTTTCATTATTTACCTCATATATTTCTGCAAACAATTGAGTGCTGTTCAGCAGAAAAAAAAGAGTTATTATGAGTAATTTTATTTTCATAATTATTTCTCCATTCTGTAAGTAATAATCATATCTTGAATAATCATACAACCGTACATGATAAACAGAGCGTCGATCCCTCTAACGTCCATAGCGGTTTAGTTCTTTGCTGAAACAAGGTCAATCATAAATTCATCGAAAGCCTCATCCTCTTCTTCTTTTGAAATAACTTCTGCAAAAATCTCCCGCTTGTTTTTATCTTCCAGAATTTCTTTCAACCTTTGCCTGGTGGTGTCAGTCACTTGACCTGATTCCATAAATTCATTGCGCAATAATTTCGCGACTTCAGACATTTCCTGCTCCATCCATTTGCCAATAACATTTTTTTGCTTCTTGGTGTATAAAGCAGTTTTTTCTTTATCATCCATGGTAAACTAGTTTCTACGGTGGCTGTGTTGTGAATTAAGTCTGGCTTGAATCAGGAACATTACATGAAAAGCAAAAAAAATTTCCTGATATTATTCTTTAAAGAATTGCCCATGATTAAAATTGGCTGATTTTCAGGAGTTCCCAACATAGCGAGGTTATGCTTCTATTTTCTCTGCACATTTCTATTGCCCTGTCCCTCTGATATAAACCTCCCTTTATTCTTTCCGGCATTGTAAGCGATAAATGCCGTGACAGCAATGAGTATCCCAACCACTATCACATGAAAAATAAACAGCGTCATTCCTTCCATGGTAATACTCTTTTCAACAGAAGTTTGAATTTCATTCAGGCATAGTTATGAGATTTGTAATCGATGCGACTAACAGCTTATTTCAGCATTTTCCGGAAATATATTTACTCACTTATGTCGATTCCGGAAATGTTTCAACGCCTTCCAAAGCAATCTGAAAGCAATATTTTACAACGCCTGCAAACAAGATCACCAGTTTTTACCGAATGCGTATTTGTTCTCAATATATAATCTCATTGTTTTTACCTAGGATAATTCTTCTGTCGAGGTTGGTATCAAAAAGATAATCGGCAAATTGATTGATATTTCTTGCATTTCATGAAATAAATGTACTTCATTTTTCATATTCTGAATTTAAAAAAGAAAAATTATTGATGAAGTTTAACAAATTTCTTCCTCTCAGCCTTACTGTCCTTTTTTTACTTTTTCCTTCCTTTTTAACAGCCAAAGAAGAGACACAGAAACTCACCGGTTCCGTAGTCAAGGGAATTGTTGAGCAGTTTGTCAGCATGCACTATTCCCAGAAACCGCTGAACGATGAGATGTCCTCCAGGATTTTTTCACTCTATATGAATCGGCTTGACCCTGCTCACTACTATTTCCTTGCTTCAGATGTAAATGAATTTCGCGTTTACGAAACACGCATAGACGATATGCTTCACAGCGGGGATGTAAAACTGGCGCTGGATATTTTTGAACGCTTCAAAACACGTTTGTCTGAACGGCTTGCAATGATGGAAGAATTTCTCAGCGAGGACTTTGATTTCACTCGTGATGCGAAATGGACACTTGATCGCAGCAACCTGCCTTATCCGGAATCATCAGAAGCCGCCAGGGAGATATGGCGTACAAAAATTAAATTTGATTTACTTACCCTCAAGCTGGCAGATACCGGCATAAAAGAAGGAAAAGAGCGGTTGATGAAACGTGTACGAGGTTTATGGAAAGATTATTCCCAGTATGAAAATGATGATGTTATTTCTCTCCTTCTAAATTCAATGGCTGCAGCATACGACCCGCATTCTTCCTATCTTGCAGTTCAGGATTTGAAGAATTTTGATATCTCCATCAAACTCTCGCTTGAAGGCATTGGAGCGGTGCTGCGATGGGAGGATGGCTACACGGTAGTAAACTCGATCGTCCCCGGAGGCGCCGCATCCCGGCACGGTAAACTCAAATCTGAGGACAGGATCATTGCTGTTGCACAGGGAGAACAGGCTTTTGAAAGCGTGATAGATATGCGCCTGAATGACGTGGTGCAGCTTATACGCGGGAAACGCGGAACCAAGGTGGGTCTGCAGATTCTGCGTAAAACCAAGAAGGGCTTTGATACACTGAAATATTTCATAGTGCGCGACAAAATTGTGCTCAAGGATGGAGAGGCAAGAGCGGAAATCTTTGATCACCATTTTACACAGCAGAATAAAAACGAAAAAAAATTGTACCGAATCGGTGTAATAAAACTGCCTTCTTTTTATATTGATTTCAACGACCGAAGGAAAAATCCAAATAATTACAAAAGTTCCTCGAGGGATGTAAAAGAGCATCTCAAAAGATTTGTTAAAAATAATGTTGATGGAGTGATCCTGGATTTACGCAGCAACGGCGGTGGCGGACTTGATGAGGCAATCAACATGGCAGGACTTTTTATCGGCCACAATCCGGTAGTGATTGTTCGCCAGTCCGGAGGAAGAAGAATTACCGTGCACCGCAGCCGTGAAAGACAGGTATATGACGGACCGCTGATAATAATGCTCAATCGTTACAGCGCCTCTGCCTCCGAAATTCTTGCTGGTGCCATGCATGATTATCAGCGTGCGATTTTAGTAGGCGACACCACGACTTTCGGAAAAGGTACGGTACAGAATATCTTTCAGCTTCCGGAAGGGTACGGGGCACTTAAAGTTACAATTGCGCAGTTTTACCGTGTTTCAGGATGGTCTACACAACACCGCGGAGTTGAAAGCAGTGTGGTTTTACCTTCATTGAACAATGTGCGGGAAATTGGCGAGTCTACACTGGACAATGCCCTGCCTTGGCGTGCGATTGATCCTGTGACCTACAGAGTTAAGGGAAATTTAAATAAAGATATTCCTGCACTTAAAAATTTTTCCTCACAAAGAATCGAAAATTCTGACTATTTCAAAAAAATTGACCAGGATATTCAGGAATACCTTACAAACGTCAAGCCTCTGGGATACACTTCAATCCTAAAAATGCAGCAGGATGATATGAAGCGTAAGACCCAGCGTAACCTGGAACTGGCAAGCGCAACAGAGAGAGATGACGAGGATGTACCTTCTGAAACAATACAAAATGAAAACGAAACTGTAATTAATCGTGACGATTATATCAACGAAAGCATGACAATTTTATCTGACTACATAACTTTACAGCAGCAGGCAAAAAAGGATGAATAGTGTTTCCTCCAATGAGGAAAAAACAGATATTTTCTCAAAAGAAGTTTTGATTTCCAGAGAGGAAATCAACAGTCGCGTAGAGCAGTTAGGGCGTGAAATATCGAAAGATTACCAGGGAAGGGAACTGCATCTTGTGGGTGTGCTCAACGGAGCCTTTATGTTTCTTGCTGACCTGGTGCGCCATCTCAGTATTCCCTGTCAAATATGCTTTATGCAGGCTTCCAGCTACAAAGACCAGCAGGTTAGCACTGGAGAGGTAATCCTGATGCATAATCTTGATTTAAACGGAAAGGATGTTCTTGTTGTTGAAGATATTTTTGATACGGGGCTGACACTGAAACACATCAGGGAAGATCTTAACATGCAAAAACCAGCATCACTGGAAATCTGCGCCCTGCTGAATAAAAGGATTCCAGATAAGGTGGCTGTAGATGTTAAGTATATTGGCTTCGAAATTGAAAATCGATTCGTGGTTGGGTACGGACTTGATTATGCGGAAAAATACAGGGAACTACCACATATCTCCTGCCTTGATTAAAGTGCGGTCTTTCTAAGTTTGGTATATAAGGAAAAACTTGACTGGAATTCATCAACTGAGTTCGCTGAGTGCCTGGCTGCCCTGTTTACATGAATGCATCAGCTCCTCCCGTAATCATCTTCCAGACGTTCAATATCGTCTTCCCCGAAATATTCCCCTGTCTGCACTTCAATGAAACTCAAATCGACAGTACCGGTATTTTCTATGCGGTGGGATGATCCGCATGGAATATTCACTGACTCGCCACCTTTTTTGTTGAGTCGTTGTCCGTCAAGTGTTA
>CAJXDX010000079.1 GCA_913052275.1 uncultured Pseudomonadota bacterium
GCTGACATAGGGTGGGTTACAGGGCACAGCTATATTCTGTATGGTCCGCTGGCTAATGGAGCTACTACGCTGATGTTTGAAGGAGTTCCAAATTATCCTGATTTTGGACGATTCTGGGACATTTGCGACAAACACAAAGTTAACATATTTTACACGGCCCCCACTGCAATTCGTGCCATTGCAAAAGAAGGTGATGAATTGGTCAATAAACGGGATTTAAGTTCCTTACGATTGTTAGGCACTGTAGGGGAACCTATCAATCCTGAAGCATGGCTCTGGTATCACAGGGTAGTTGGACATGGTAATTGTCCGATTGTAGATACATGGTGGCAGACAGAAACAGGAGGAATTTTGATTACCCCGCTTCCTGGAGCAACACGTACCAAGCCTGGTTCTGCTACACGTCCTTTTTTCGGGATCCAACCTTTATTGGTGGACGGGGACGGGAATGAGCTTAAAGGAGCTGCCAGCGGGAATTTGTGTATTAAACACCCTTGGCCTGGTCAAATGCGTACAGTGTATGGTGATCATGAGAGATTTATCCAGACATATTTCAGCACATACAAGGGGCTATATTTTACAGGTGATGGCTGTCGGCGGGACGAAGATGGGTATTACTGGATCACTGGACGCGTTGATGATGTTTTAAATGTTTCTGGACACCGCATGGGTACTGCCGAACTAGAATCAGCACTGGTGCTTCATGAAAATGTAGCTGAAGCAGCAGTTGTTGGTTTCCCTCACGAAATCAAGGGACAGGGCATTTATGCCTTTGTAACATTAAACACAGGGATTGAGCCGACTGATGAATTACAAAAAGAATTAGTACAACTGGTTCGTAAGGAGATCGGTCCGATTGCTTCTTTTGATGTAGTACAATGGGCACCTGGACTTCCAAAAACACGCTCCGGAAAAATAATGCGACGTATTTTACGTAAAATTGCTGAAAGTGATATGGAAAGCATCGGTGATACTTCCACACTTGCTGATCCATCTGTAGTAGATGATTTGATTTCCAATCGTCCTGCAAATTGAGCTTTTTGAATAATTGTCATGACATTAATTTGGTAATTCTCTAACCGAATAATCAATTTAGAAAACTATGAGTTATCAGGACCTTTATCAGCAATCCATAGAACAGCCGGAAGTATTCTGGAGAAAACAAGCTGAGCTAATCAAGTGGTATGAATTTCCGGAAACAATACTTTCACAGGATGAGCATGGATTTTTTCGCTGGTTTGCAGGCGGTAAACTAAATACCTCATATCTGGCACTTGACGCACAGATCGAAGATGGTCGTGGTAATCAACTGGCATTGATTTATGATTCTCCTGTAACAAACTCTCAGCATAAATTTACTTACACTGAGTTGCGTGACGAAGTTGCCGTTTTTGCAGGAGGATTAAAAAATTTAGGTGTTGGCAAAGGTGATCGAGTGATTATTTACATGCCGATGGTTGCTGAAGCAGTTATCTCAATGCTTGCTTGTGCCAGGCTGGGAGCTGTGCACTCAGTTGTTTTTGGAGGGTTTGCTCCTCATGAACTTGCGGTGAGAATTAATGATGCAAAACCTAAAGTACTAGTGACGGCAAGCTGCGGTATAGAATTTACCAATGTTATTGAATACAAACCGCTGGTAGATAGAGCGTTGGAAATTGCAGAATTTGCTCCGGAAAAGACAGTCGTATTGCAGCGGCCTCAAGCTGAAGCAGAAATGCAATCAGGACGTGATTACGATTGGGTTAAACTGGTCAATCAGGCTGAACCTGTGGAACCAGTTCCAGTTGAGGCAACTGACCCTTTGTATATTCTTTATACTTCCGGAACAACAGGACTTCCTAAAGGTGTTGTCCGGGACAATGGTGGACATGCTGTTGCTTTAAAGTACAGTATGAAAGCAGTCTACAATACTGATCCCGGAGATGTCTACTGGGCAGGTTCGGATGTGGGCTGGGTGGTCGGACATTCGTATATTGTTTACGCACCTTTACTTCATGGCTGTACCACCATTGTTTATGAGGGTAAACCTGTCCGTACTCCAGATGCTGGTGCATTCTGGCGTGTAATTTCTGAGCATAAGGTAAATACATTTTTCACTGCTCCCACTGCTTTTCGTGCTGTAAAAAAAGAAGATCCGGAGGCAAATCTCAAAAAACTGTATAACATAAGTTCACTACGGACATTGTTCCTGGCAGGTGAAAGACTTGACCCTCCTACTTATGAATGGCTGAAGGAAATTTTGAAGGAAGATTCAGGTGCAGGCATCCCAGTGGTTGATCACTGGTGGCAGACCGAAACAGGCTGGGCAATTTGCTCAAATCCAATGGGTATTGAGCCGCATCCTGTAAAAAATGGTTCTCCAACAGTAGCAATGCCCGGTTACAATGTTCAGGTTTTGGACGATGAGGGGAATACATGCAAACCAGGTGAAACGGGAAACATAGTGATTCATCTTCCTTTGCCTCCAAGCTGTTTGCCAACATTGTGGAATGATAATGATCGCTTCAAGCAATCATATTTGTCCAGGTATGATGGATATTATCTGACTGGTGATGAAGGGATAAAGGATGAAGATAATTATATTTTTGTGATGGGGCGAACAGATGATGTAATTAATGTTGCCGGACACCGTCTTTCAACTGGTGAAATGGAGGAGTTGATTGCAGGACATCCCGCTGTAGCAGAATGTGCTGTTACGGGTATTGATGATGAACTGCGGGGACAGGTACCGGTGGGATTTGTGGTACTTAAGGATGGTGTAGAAATGTCCCAGGAGCAAATGCAGAAGGAATTGGTTGACATAATAAGAAGAGATATTGGCGCCGTTGCGTACTTTAGACAATCAGGCATTGTCAAACGTTTACCGAAAACACGGTCTGGTAAAATACTGCGCAAGACTATTCGTAAGCTTGCAGTCGAGACTGAAGTTTCAGTACCTCCCACAATCGATGATCCAATTATTCTGGATGAGATCCGTGATGTGATGCGGGAACGTGGAATAGGCCAGTACGCTGTGTCCTGACAAAACAACACGCGCTGGTTTTCTGCACACCACTATGATCTTCCATCAATTTGTTGCAGATGATCCAGCAAAAATCACTTCATATTTTCCTTTCAAAACAGACCGCAAATGTCCAAATTAAATCACAGCAGAAAACCGCAATCAAAGAACATGAAATTATTAGGTTCACACTGCTGATTGAATTTGCACCGCCAAATAGCACAAGTAATCAAATTATCAAAACAGATTAAAATGAAGCCTGGACCAAAAAACTGTATCACCGATGTCTCAGGGATCAAAGTTGGACACGCTCAGGATATGAAATTAATGAGTGGAACAACTGTTATTCTTCCTGATACAGCGGCAGTAGCAGCAGTGGATTGCCGTGGCGGTGCTCCTGGTACACGTGAGACGGATGTTTTGCATTCCGCAAATCTTGTTGAGGAGGTTCACGCCATTGTGTTAAGTGGAGGTTCTGCAATGGGACTGGATGCAGCTAGTGGAGCTTCCGCATGGCTGAAAAAAAAGGGAAGAGGTTTTTCAGTAGCAGATGGAGTATCCATACCAATTGTTCCTGCTGCAATTCTCTTTGATTTACTTAATGGAGGTGATAAATCCCAAATTGATGAACACACTTATTTTGAGTTTGGCAAAGAGGCTGCTGCAAAAGCAAGCAGCGAGTGTGCTCTCGGCAATATTGGGGCAGGAACTGGTGCAAAAGCAGGAACCCATAAAGGCGGACTTGGTACTGCTTCTCTAATTAATAAAAAATCAGGAAATTCAAAAGACAATGGTTACACAGTAGGAGTTTTGGTTGCAGTAAATTCATTTGGTTCAGTGACAATGCCGAATCGTGCAGATTTTTGGGCATGGCCTTTTGAGCGTGGAAATGAGTTTGGAGGAAGAGGCGTACCGGATTTTCTAGAGGATTCTTTACATGACAAAGATCTACAAAAAATAAATGAACTCCCACTTGATTTTGATTTTGAAAGCCCATTCCGGCAGGCTGTAATTTCATCTTCATTAGATGCTCCTGATGACGTAACTCCAGATGGAAGCATCTCCTTAAACACAACTCTCTGTGTAGTAGCCACTGATGCAGCCCTTACCAAAGCACAAGCTCAACGGGTTGCCATTATGGCTCAGGATGGTTTTGCCCGCGCAATTCGTCCGGTTCACACACCTTTTGATGGTGATGTAGTTTTTGTTTTGTCTACAGGAGAAATCAGACTTTCCAGCCAACCTTCAATTGACATAGCTCGTTTAGGCATGATGGCCGCTGATTGTACAGCCAGAGCAATCGCAAGAGGAGTATATGCTGCAGATTCCTTGGGGAAATGGCACGGTTATCATGATAAATTCAAAGTTTAATCTTATTTGAAATCATCTAAAGATATTTTTTACAGTAACTGTTAGTTGGTGAGAATTGACAGAAAGTAACATATTTTAAAAAAAATCATTTGTGAAAAATTAGCTGGAAAATGTCTTGTAGCAGCCACTTTGAGAGGCTGTTGAACTTGACTTAAATACAAAGTACTCTCATTATCCAGCACACGAAATACATCTATTTCATTGAATTTAAACCATATTATCAAATGGCCAAATCTATTCAGGTCACCAATATCCGTCACGGCAATCCTGGAGTTTCAGGATGGTATGCAATTTTACAGGAACCTGAACCAGCAGATGTTTTAGAGAAAGACATAAATGCAGACTGGCTGGTTATCGGGGGAGGTTTTGCCGGACTGGCGGCTGCGAGACGTCTCCTGCAGCTCAGGCAAAAAGAGCGCTTAGTAGTTCTGGATTCCATCCGGATTGGGCAAGGCAGTTCCGGACGAAACTCCGGCTTCATGATAGATCTGCCACACGACATTAGCACCGACAGCTATGTAGGAGCAGTAGAGAGGGACATTAGGCAAACCCAGAAAAACCGCTATGCGCTTTCCTTTGCTGCCGAGGCCGCAGAAGAATACGGATTCACTCAGGAGGTGTTCAACCCTTGCGGGAAAATTAACGCTGCCGCCAGCGATTCCGGAGAAAGGCACAACCTTGAATACATGGGCCATCTCAAGGCTATGGGGGAAGATTCAACCTGGCTTGATGAAGAAGACATGAAAAGGATAACAGGAAGTAATTACTATCTGAGTGGCCTTTTAACCCCGAAAACCATTACTATTCAATCCGCGGCATATATAAGGAAATTTGCTGAAGGACTTTCAAGGAATATTGACATTCATGAAAATTCCCCTGTGGTATCACTTGAACTGACTGGCGGTGTCTGGAAGGCCATTACTCCTAAAGGCTCGGTGACTGCACCAAAAGTAATTCTCAGTGTCAACGGGCATCTTCAGAGCTTTGGTTTCTTAAAAAACCGGTTGATGCATATCTTCCTGTATGCGTCCATGACCCGGGAACTCAGTGATAGCGAGGTTCGGAAGCTTGGAGGAGAACCAAGCTGGGGTGCTGCCCCAGCCAACCCTTTCGGCTCCTCAGTGCGTAAAATTTGTGGAACCGGAGGCCACAGGATTCTGGTAAGAAATAAGTTCCATTTCTCGTCTTCACTGGAAGCTTCTGAGCATCATATTAAGAAAACTGTACGGGATCACGACCGCAGTTTTCAGCGCCGTTTTCCTATGCTTGAGGATGTGGAGATGGAGTATCGCTGGGGCGGGCGATTATGCTTGAGCAGGAATGGAGTTCCAGTATTTGGTGAAATTGAAAAAGGACTTTTTGCTGCCTGCTGTCAAAACGGACTAGGAGCTTCCAAGGGCACTCTTGCAGGGATTCTGGCAGCGGAGCATGCTTGCGGATACGAAAATCCATATATAGAAGACCACCTCAATGAAGCGCAACCAACCAGTTTGCCTCCGGAACCTTTTGCAACAATCGGAGCGACGGTCTATCTTAACTGGCAGGAATGGCGTGCCGGTTTGGAAAAATGAGTCCATGTCAGCATCCTTCAACAGAACCGATTATCGGATTGTTTTCTCATCAAGACTTAAAAATCCTGCCTTTCAATTTTTGTATTTGATTAAAGCACAAGCCCATCAGAATCAGCAGCATTGCCTGCACTTCGCCGTCACGGAAATTATTTTCAAACAAGCCTGCAACCATAAATCCGCATACTCCGGATATTCCTGCCCAAAGAATTGAATTTTCAAAAGTAAAATTGTTTGTCCTTAAAAGCGCCCTGGTTGTTTGCAAAAAGAAAATTGCCAAGATTCCCAGGTACCCCAGCATGCCAAAAAACCCGTAGTTTACCCACGTTTGAAGATAGATGTTGTGAACTCCCGTGCTTGCTTTGTTGTGGAATCGATGACCAGAATTTTCACTGATCCTTTTTCGGTATTCTGGCATTACAACAGCATCATTATTGTAGCCTATCCCCAGCCAGAAATGATCTTTAATTGCAGATATTCCTGTTTCCCACATCAAAATACGATCCTGATTAGATTTAAGCATGAACCCGCTAATAAACCGCTGTTGGAGAGCTTCCAGGCGATTGGTCGGCACACGGTTTTGAATTGGAGCATCACCTAATTGTGTGAAGAAATAAGTTACAGCGGCAATTATTGCTATTGAGATTGCAAGTATAAGTTTTGGAGAAATACGAAACATTAATATTGCGACGACTGCTGCTGTTCCCAGCCAAATACTGCGTCCCAGTGAAGCTCCAATTCCAAGCAGTACAAAAATAGCTATCAAAGCAGTTAAAATTCTTGTGAATGGATACCAGTCTTTGCAGAAAGTAAGTGAAACCAGGAGTGGAAATGAAAGCAGCAAAAATCCGCCATAAGTGAGATGGTGTGAGAAGTTTCCTTTGGCATGGTAAACATTATTTCCCTCTGAAGATCCAAGCAAATATGGTGTAGTCAATTGTTCACCTTCCGGTCGCAGCCAGTCAGCCCCTGTGAAATACTGAATGATGCCGTATACTGAAATTAAAAACACAAATCCGAAGAAAGTCCATAGCAACTGCTCTGAATTGACTTCGGTCAAAATTCCTGCCAGAAGTAAAGGCAACAACAGCCTCCAGTTATTGCGCAGTGCCATCAGGTGATCTGTCTCGTAAGCATTAAACAGGCCGGAAAGCACTGTGGTAGCAATGAAAAATAATGTTACCCACAGGAAAGGATTTTCCAGCTGTGTTAATGGTCGATTCCATATCCATCTGATCAAGGTAATCAAATACAACATTGCGATTGAGGCTTCTGTGCCTGCTATGCTGAATGTGCTGCATATAAATAACAGATAAAGAAAAACCCGATTCCAGTTTCTGGTAGAAAACAAAATTTTCATTATTATGAGGAAATGGTTTAATTAACTATTTTGCATAATCAGGGATGCTAATTTCTTGATCAGGGAGGTCACGCTCAAGAAGACCCTGCAAAGCCCTAACACAGCTGACTCCTTCATATATAATTCCATATACTGCCCTGCAGAGAGGCATTTCAATTTGGTGACGTTCCGCTAAAGCATTTATGGATTCAGTATTTCGGACTCCTTCCGCCACAGCTCCTCCGGCGGGCAGGCATTTCTCTAGCGGCAGCCCGCTGCCAAGTTTTTGACCCAGGGTATAGTTACGGGAAAGATCCCCTGTTGCCGTCAAAATAAGATCACCAATTCCGGACATCCCTACAAAAGTTCCCCCCTGACCGCCCATTGCAGTGCCAAGCCTTGTCATTTCGGCAATACCTCTACAAATCAATGCGGCACGAGCGTTCAG
>CAJXDX010000080.1 GCA_913052275.1 uncultured Pseudomonadota bacterium
ACGAGAATTATGGAGGGCTGGCCCTTGAAGAAGAAGGAGAAAGATGTGCTGCAATACTAAATGACCCTTCAAAAAAAGTAATGATAATGGGGAACCATGGAGTACTTGTGATCGGTACAGATGTCGCAGACGCTTTTAATCGATTCTATTATTTTGAAAGAGCGGCTGAAACCTATATAAAATCCCTATGGACTCAAAAGCCGCTGAGGATACTTTCGGACAAAATTGCTGAGAAAACAGCTTCAGAACTTGAAAATTATCCGGATCAAAGCATGATTTTTTTCGATGATCTTAAAGCAATTCTTGATGAAGAGGAGCCATCTTATCGTAACTGATTAATTATTTAATAAATTAAATTGATGCAGTTGTTATGAATAAAAAACTATGTCATTTCGACTGAAGCTTGTTCTGGGCATGAGCGCAGGCTGGAAATCCAGTAAAAATTTCAGAAATGAAATAATTAAGATTTCTCCTTAAGACAGGAATAACTAATTTAATTCTGGAGATATTATGGAAACTGTCAGTTTCACGAAAATGGAAGACGGCACCGCTGAAGAATATGCTTTCCTTACACCTCTCTATAATAATTGCCTTAATGGTGTTCCGGACACGCTGCTGAAACTCCTCATACAAATGCAAGGGGACAAACTGGGGTACAAGATTGACCGATATACTCATTCTCTGCAATCGGCCACAAGAGCAGAAAGGGATGGCGCAGATGAAGAAACAATTGTCTGTACTCTGCTGCATGACATCGGAGATCTGCTTGCTCCACAGAATCACAGCCAGGTTGCTGCCTCCATTCTTCGTCCTTACATCAGTGAACAGAATTATTGGATTCTGAAGCATCACGGACTGTTCCAGGGATACTACTATTTTCACCACCTGAATAAAGATCGCAATGTCCGTGAAAAATACAAAGATCATCCATATTATCAGTCATGTGTGGATTTTTGCCACAAATGGGATCAATCTTCATTCGATCCGGATTATGACACTTTCCCCCTGGAACATTTTGAACCGATGGTAAGGAATGTTCTAAGCAAGCCTCTGAATACATTTGATTGAATTAATTTATCTCATCAGGAAGAAAATGAACCTAAAACTAAGTCAAGCGGAACAGGAACAATACAGGCGTGATGGATTTTTCTTTCCTGTTCGCATAATGGATGCAGCAGAAGCTACTAATCACCGCAGACAATTGGAAGATATTGAGACCAAATATGGTCCGATGCATTATCGTCACAAGCCCTACCTGCTGATGACATCTGCTGCAGAAATTGCCCGTAATCCGGTGCTTCTGGATGCTGTTGAGGATCTGCTTGGACCGGACATTCTGCTTTGGGACTCGGCATACGTAATCAAGGAACCACGCAATACCAAGTACATCTCATGGCACCAGGATCTGACATATTGGGGGTTAGATGGCGAAGAACTTGTTACAGCATGGGTGGCTATCTCCTCCTCCACTCCAGAAAGCGGGTGTATGAAGATGCTTCCAGGCTCACATCTTGAAGGAGAAAATCCGCATCACGACACATACGGAAAAGATAACATCCTGCATCGGGGGCAGGAGCTGGATATGGCAGTGGACGAGGATAAGGCAGTGAGCATTGAACTTCAGCCAGGAGAAGCTTCTCTTCACCATGGCTGGGTTGCTCACGCCTCACATCCCAACAAATCCGATGACCGACGGATAGGCCTTTCCTTGCAGTACCTCACTCCCCGGATGAAGCAAAAAAAGACTGAAAGGGAATCTGCCCTGCTCGTTCGTGGCCAGGACCGCTTTAATCATTTTCGTCCGGAACCGGTTTGCACAAATGACTTTGACCCGGCCATGATCACCTGCCAGGCGGAAGCAGAAAGGCTCAAGCACGAGGTGTATGATACGGATTAACTAAAATCCAGATAAATTCAACTTTTCAGCTTAATCTTACTCACTTTTAATGCAGATCTTCCAAGAAAAAAACTTATGCCTCCCATCAAAATTATTTGCAAATATGCTTCTCTCTCCATTTTCATTGACAATAAAAAGTCATAAAATCCATGCAGAAAAGCAGAAATTAACCAGCCCTGGAGCACTGTGATCATCGGCAAATAATATCTGTTTTTCCTTACTTTGCCGTTATCCAGCTGCATACGAGATTTTGCTACAAAATAGCCCATCGGCACACTCATGAAAGCATGAGCGGGAATGGTTATCACAGTTCTGGTAGTGACCACAGCTACACCAAACTGGTCCAAATAATAAAAATTCTCCATTGTTGCAAATCCAACAGAAACCACCGCAGCATAGAGAATCCCATCAAATGGTTCCTCCAGGTGACGACTTGGATAAACCACGGCCAACAAAACAAGCAATTTTGAAAACTCTTCATTAAACCCAACAAGAAACCAAAAGCCTGAACCAAGCAGAGGAATTGATTTACCAAACAATTCAATCTGTGGAAAAGAAGCATCCGGCCAGAAAAGTGTGTATTTTTCAACAGCATGATTGAGAACCAGCGCCAATAGACCGCATGCCATTCCACCAACAAATAATACCAGCAGCAGCGGCAGGTATACTTTTTTGTAACGCTGGGCATGATAAAATACCCAACCCCAGAGGATGCCTGGAACAAGTACAATTCCTACAATTGGCAACATTCCTTCTTACACTATATATTGTGATTGCTTTTGATTCATGACATAGTTTTCTGGGAACCACACTCTGTATTACACCTTGTATTGAGGAAGACTGCAACAATCTGGATGAAAGTCAAGAAAGATCCTGATGCAACGTAAACCTCTTTCCTTTCCCAAGAGCTCTCCGGAACTTGATCATTATGCTGATATAATCAGGTCCGGTCGATATTTTCGCAAGATCAGCAAGTCTCATCTCAAAGAAATGCTTCGTCAGAGTGAATTGATCACATTGAATGCTGACGAATTCCTCATCCGTAAAGAACATAGCAATTCTCCGGAATTAATTGTTCTGCTGGAAGGTTCACTTGCAGTGACATCTGAGGGACAATTTATTATGCGTCTTAATAATCCCGGTGATTTGGTTGGCGAATTGTCTGTTATTGCAGGGGAATCAAACCACTTTGCTGATGTCATCTCAGAAGAACAATCAAAAGTTGTGATTTTTCCTTATCACCTGTTCAAAGTAGCCGATGATGACACTGAAGTTTCTGTTGCATATCTGGTATTTTCACACATACTCGCAGAAAAACTTAAACATGTAACAGCTCAGTCCCTACTGAAAAAAAATGTACGCTCACAGAAAGATTCACACCCGGTAATTGGCATCCTTGACAATGATAAAAAATCACGTGCACTGATCAGTTCCACACTGGGAAAAATCTGGAACAAGGCAAATGTTATTCAAATTGAGTCTTTTCAGGATTTTCTTGAAAAGCCGTTTGAGAATCGTTTTGACCTGCTGATTGTTGACCCTGAGAACATAAGTGGGAAAAAATCTAAAAATGATTCGATTCAGAAGATTACTGATATCTGCAACTCATTTTCGGCACCCATCATGGTAATCAGCAGATTTTGTAGAAAAGAGGAGAATCGGATATTTCTTGCAGGACTGGGCGTAACAGACTTTTTAATCAAGCCATTTGCTGAATTTGATCTGCAGCATACACTGACGAAATTGAGAAAAGACCATTATCGCCAGAAAGAGCTGGAGCAGGTAGTAATCGAAGCAGACACCGACAAACTTACGGGATTGGCAAACCGAAGAAGATTGGATGAATTCCTGGATGCACTGGTGACCCTTTTTCCGGAAGAAAAGCAGTCTTTTTCATTAATAATGGCTGATGTGGATCACTTCAAATATTACAATGATGCTCATGGACATCAGATGGGGGATATTGTGCTGGCCACCATTGCCTCAATACTTAAAAATAGGATTCGGAGAGGTGACCTGGCCGCTAGGTTCGGTGGAGAAGAATTTGTTGTGATCCTGCCGAATTGCTCAAAAGAAAATGCAGTACTGATCGGTAACAAGCTTCGCGTGGCAATTTCTGATGAGAATATCCAGTTCCAGGAGCAACAGCCCATGGGGAACCTAACCTGTACTTTTGGTATAGCAACTTATCCTGATGACGCCGATACCAAGGAACTTTTGTTGAAAAAAGCTGATGAATGTTTATATGATGGTAAGGCAAGCGGAAGAAATAAAGTAGTTGCTGCTTAAACTTTGTGAAATTTACTAACAAATAAATTAAAATGTCATTCAGCAGTAAAACTGATAAGGCTTAAAATATTTGAGTTATTGATTTTTTTCTACAAAATTTATTATGATCTTGCATAAACACTGAATTTCCGGAATAATTTAAAGGTTTAAATAAATAAAGTCATTCTTACTATTCAGGTAATTCACACCGGATGCAGATGAAATGGATAATGAGTTAATAATGAAAACCAAATTTGCCAAAAAAGAAGATTTTTACAATGGTACCTGCCGCAGGGCCTGGTGGATAGTGGACGCTGAAGGTAAGACATTAGGTCGTGTGGCGACACGAATTGCCCATGCACTGAGAGGGAAACATAAAGCGATTTTTTCTCCACATGTTGATACGGGAGACTTTGTGATAGTGGTTAACGCTGAAAAAATACATGTTAGCGGGAAAAAAGATGAGGACAAAATGTATTATCGGCACACTGGATATCCCGGAGGAATCAAAAGTACCAAATTTTATGAATTACAGAAAAAACATCCTGAACGTATATTGGAAGGTGCTGTTAAAGGCATGATGCCAAAAAACGCTCTGAACAGACGCGCTCTCCTTCGTTTGAAAGTTTATGCTGGCACAACGCATCCTCACGAATCTCAACAACCTCAGCCCCTGAATATTTGATCCATGGAAAAACCTGCAACTGTGCAATATTACGGCACCGGACGTAGAAAAGACTCCGTTGCCCGTGTTTACCTCAGACCCGGTGATGGAAATATTGTTGTAAACAAGCGACCCGTTGAAGAATATTTTGGCAGAGATACCCTCAAAATGATCCTCCGTCAGCCCCTGGAAATTACTGATTCACTTCAAAAATTCGATATCATAGTGAATGTCCACGGAGGTGGCTTGTCAGGTCAGGCAGGGGCTATTCGGCATGGTATTTCACGTGCACTTCTACTTGCTACGGAAAATTCGCGTGACGCTTTAAAAAAAGCCGGCATGCTGACCCGTGACCCCCGCAAAGTAGAAAGAAAAAAATACGGACAGCCCGGAGCCAGAAAAAAATATCAATATTCCAAACGCTGAACCTACTTTTTTGAATCAGCAGCTGCTGAGTAAGCGGAAACTGAGTTCATTAGTAGTTCTCCGGCTTTTCAATACATTCAGCAGTAAGTAAAGAGGGGCTCTGCATCGCTTTATTATAGCCGCATGGTCACAATTTTTTTCCTAGTCTGGACATTGGGTTCAGTTTTATTGACACTCAATGTCTTCAAACCCCTGGCAGACAGAAGACGCTCTTCATTTCCCGCAATACTCTTATCCTATGTCACAGGGTGGCTAATTGGTGACTTGCTTCCTCAATGGATTCTGCTCAATGCTGGCATACTTCTCCTTTTTTCATTTTCGGATATTTTCAGCCATCCTATAGGCTGGGGAGGGCTTATTGTGCATCTTACAGGATGGTGCGCTTTGACTCTTCGTCTATGGATAATATTCAATTCACCCCAACGTCTTGACAAGAAAATGGAACAGCAGTTAGGCAATAGCTGGAACAATGCTGCAGCAAACTTCAACCCTCCTGAAAGCATACAGGACATTAACTGGCACAGCTGGTTCAATCCGAATACAGTTTTTGATGACCCACGGATTGAAATCATACATGATCAGGAATTTCATCAGGAAAATGATTTAAAGCTTAAATTGGATATTTACCGTCCAAGAAGTTCAAAAAAAAACCTTCCGGGAATTTTGCAAATCCATGGCGGAGCGTGGATCAGCGGCAGCAAAAGACAGGCTGCATTGTCAATGTCGCACATGGCCGCACAAGGCTGGGTATGTTTTTCTGTAGTCCACAGGTTCAGTCCGGAAATAGTTTTTCCGGAACATCTGATTGACATAAAGCGAGCTCTTCATTGGATCAAAAAAAACGCTGGCGAGTACGGAGTTGATCCGGATTTTGTTGTGGCAACCGGAGGTTCGGCGGGTGGTCATTTGGCGTCATTAATGGCTCTCACACAAAACCGGCCTGAATTTCAGCCCGGATTTGAAAAGGCCGATACAGGTATTCAAGGATGCGTTTCTTTGTATGGAGTCTACGAATTCAGTGAACCATTTAATGATGAAACACTTTATCCTGCCAAAGCCAAACTGTTAAAGATTGTCTGCGGTGGAACTCCCGATACCAAGCCCGAGAACTATCAGCAAATCACTCCGGCAAACTGGATTTCAAGGGAAACTCCCCCGTTTCTGCTGGTTCAGGGAGATACAGATGCCCTGATTTCAGTTAACGAGGCAAAAAAATTTTTCCGCGATCTTCAGGCACAGAACACGCAAAATTGTGCAATTTTGAATTTGCCATTAGTGGAACATGCATTTGACATTTTTCCCACTTTGACCGCACAGTGTATAGTACCAACTATAGAACGTTATTTGGTAATGCTTCATGAGAATTACATTAATAGTAAAGGTGAAAGATGAAAACGGCAGAAAAACAAATTACCGAAACAGTCCAAGAATCTGAGTCTCCAGTTCTTGAGGAACAAGAGAATGGGATAGTACGATTAACACTTAATCGTCCTGAACAATTCAATTCATTATCTGAAGCCATGTTGGCAACGCTTCAGGAAAAGATTGATGCCATAGCAGAAAACAAGGATGCAAGACTTGTTATTCTGCAAGGAGCCGGAAAGGCCTTTTGTGCCGGCCATGATTTGAAGGAAATGATTGCGACACGGAAAGAGACATATTATAAATCACTTTTTCAGCAATGCAGCAGAATGATGATGACGCTCAACAAAATACCACAACCTGTAATTGCCCGTGTGCATGGAATCGCTACTGCTGCAGGATGTCAGCTAGTTGGAGCATGTGATCTTGCAGTTGCTTCAGAAGATGCGCGATTTGCAACATCCGGAATCAATGTAGGCCTTTTTTGCTCAACTCCGTCTGTACCTGTGAGCAGGAATATTCCTCGCAAACAGGCTATGGAATTGCTCCTCACAGGAGAGTTTATTGACGCAACCACCGCACTGAAATGGGGTTTGATCAACAGGATTGCTGCATTGGAGAAACTTGATGAGGAAGTTCAAAAACTTGCAGATGCCATACTTAGCAAATCGTCGGTAGCAGTATTCACAGGTAAGAAAATGTTCTACAAACAACTTGAGAAAAATATGGAAGATGCCTATGCCTTTGCCGGAGAGATCATGGCCTGCAACATGATGGCTGAAGATGTGAATGAAGGTATTGACGCCTTTGTGAAAAAACGAACAGCTGTTTGGAAAGGAAGATGAATAATTTAAAAAACCAGAAATTAAAAATACATTTCAGATGATTTTTCATGCCCGATTTGACTTTGTGGATATAAGTTGAAGATTGGACTTGTGCAGTTCAATATAGAAACGAATCATGATCAGATCAATTTCTTAGAATTCAATGAATACAAAAAACAAAAAAAATCGTCCGGAATTGACATCTGCAGGGATAGAAGCCTCTTATCCTGTCACAGTATTTGATGAATTTGG
>CAJXDX010000081.1 GCA_913052275.1 uncultured Pseudomonadota bacterium
TAAGGAAGTTGGTATCAAACTTGAAATTAAACCGCAAATCAGTGGAGAAAGCAGTATTCGACTCGATATTGCCCAGGAATCAAGCGATGTAGTTAATCCTGGAGTAGAAGCAATAACTATTTTTAAGAGAACCATCAAAACCTCTGTTATTGCAGAAGATGGTGAGATCATTGTCCTTGGAGGATTAATAAAAGAAAAAGTTGCACGTAATCAGAGCAAGATACCCGGATTTGGAGATCTGCCTCTGATCGGCTGGTTTTTCCGCAGTAAACAGGATCAATACGAGAAAATAAATCTTCTGATTTTTATTCGACCAACCATCATTCGTACACAAAAAGATTTAGAAAAAGTTAATCAGCGTGCCAGCTCCCGTTACAGAAAAGCACAAGAACTTAATAAGGTATCAGACCAGGTACAGAAAGATCTGGGATTCCCCAAACTTTCAGAGCAAACAGAAAGTGTTGAGGAATAATTTTCCCCTTTTCTACCTCGAAAAATGAGTTTGGAAGCCATGGAAGGTGATCATAATAGCGTTGATGTCCCCAAAATATTTCCAAATCCGGAAAATCCCCTGGAAATTAAATTCCCTTTTTTTGAGGGCCCGCTGGATTTGCTTCTGCATCTTATTCGCATTAAAGAAGTTTCTATTGAGGAGGTACGGCTTTCTGAATTAACCACCTCATATTTGGAATATGTTGAGATCATGCAGTCGATCAATCTTGATCTTGCAGGAGAATTCCTGGAAATTGCAGCCATGTTGATTTTAATAAAGTCAAGGCACCTGCTTCCCCGCGCTCCGGAAGATCTTGAAGAAATTGAAGAAGAGGATCCGGAAGAAATTCTACGTAGGCGACTGCTGGAATATCAGCATTATAAGGATGCAGCTTTTGAGCTTGGTTCGCTGGATATTTTAGGACGTGATGTATTTCAACGACCTGAAAACGTTGAGTTAGTTGCCGATTCTGAAGAAGTTGATCCGGAATATGAAGACATTTCCGTATCTGCGTTGATGGAAGCCTTTGAACGCGTAATGAAACGTCTTCCTAAACAAACCAGGCATTTAGTTGAAGCAGAAACTGTAAGGATTGAGGATCGAATTGAAGAAATGATTCTGAGTTTTATGAAAAAACAGCACTGCCTTTTTGAAGAATTGTTTGCAGGCGACAAATCAAAGTTATGGTTTATTATAACCTTCATGGCATTGCTGGAAATGGCACGGCTGCGTCTGATAACAATCGTACAAGTAGAGCAGCCTGGTGCAATTCATTGCACCAGGCATGAAAACTTCGATCAGAACATAAATGACTGGTACAATCTGCAGAGAGGTGAAGAACAAGAGGAATCTGCAATGTTAAAAGCAAGTTGAGTCTGATTTTTTTTAAACACATCTTCCTGCATAGATGGTGTTTATAGGCTAAGCCCCTTATACCGGAAATTCTTTCCCAAATAAATTCTATATCTGAGAAATGATTGTATACGGCATAAATTCCAAATTAAATGTTGAAAAATGTTCCGGATTTTTCTGCTGAATTACGTTTTCTTCGGAATTATAGCTCTTCATTTACCAACCAGTTTGCTGGCACATCAGGTTTCTGGTCTGAAAATAATTGCAATTGTGCTTTCCAAAACATGCCCCCTGCCCGACGGTCCGGATATGACCATTGATTCTCCGGACTCAATTCTCAAATCTGTCACCAATCCGTCCTGTCCTAAACTGGGCGATAAACAGCTGATCCAAACTGCTATACAAAATCAAGGCAAGTCTCCAAAACATGCAGGTATTGAAATAACAGTTAATGTTGACGGCAAGGAATTGAAGAAAAAGCGTCACCGCAAAGTTTATACTATTCAGGCAGGCGATACAGCAAGGGTGCTGCATGAGATTGATTTGGAAAATACCGGACGTTATCAAATTGCAGTTCGAATCTGGGACTCTCGATTCAAGCGCATTTTACTAAACACCAGCTCTGGTGATGAGCGCCTTTTTTACATTGCCTCGCCCCAGGATGTAGAAGTGGCAAAAACACACCTGGCCACAGGAGTGATAGTTTCCGGTAAACGCATAATTTCACCACTAAAATTTGATCCTCCCGACTTGAGGTGGGAAACTGTACAGGTACTGCCTAAACATGCACTTCGTGGTGAAAAACTTCGCTTACGTTTAAATTTAATTAATGCAGGTGGAGACATAGTCCAGGATGTCTCAACAAAGGTACAGTATTACAATGTCAAGCAGCCAATGAGAAAATCTGTGATTGCTGTACCGACAGCCCGCGTAATGGCTCCAGGAGAAATTATAACTTTTGATCTTGAGTACACACTCCCTGAAGACCAGCTGATGGGCAAATACCAGATCATTGCTACTGTTGATCCTGAAAATGATATCGAAGAACTAAAGGAAAAGAATAACGAAGCCAAATCGAACGTGATCAGGCTTAGTGATATCAAGCTGCTGCTGCCATCTGACAAATTTACTTTTGAAGAAAACGGACTTTTCCTTTTTCAATGGGACAGTCTTGCTTTCAGTGAATTTAAAATACAGGTAGGTGTCGATGAAAAATTTGAAGACAGCGGGTCACATTTTGACTTGCCACAGGGAAACCGCTGGATTGCGGACAAGGAGTTGGTACCTCTGGCAGGCGAACTTCCAGGGATGGCCATGGGGTTGATGAGAACAAAAGAGAAGAACCAGCTTTACTGGCGGGTAATCGGACGTCAAGCCAGCGGAAGACAGGCAATCTCGGGTATTCGAAAATTTACTATCACTCCTGTTAATTCTGAGACTCTTTGATATTTTCGTTCACAAATTTTTAACACCCAACCAATTTAAATGCTGCTCAAATTATTCCTGGCCTTCACTATCATTCCGATAATAGAAATATATCTGCTGATTGAAATTGGATCAATGTTCGGTGCATTAACCGCAGTTGCTCTGGTAATTCTTACCGGATTTTTAGGCGCTTTTCTGGCCCGGATGCAAGGCCTGCAAACATTATATCGAATACAGGAAAGCCTGCGTGAAGGCAGGATGCCTTCGGGTGAACTCCTGGATGCCCTGCTGATAGGAATAGCGGGACTTGTATTATTGACTCCCGGATTTTTAACAGATTCAGCAGGTTTCCTGCTGTTGATCCCCGCAACAAGAAACGCTATAAAAAACTGGTTACGGCGCCAGATAGAACTACGTTATATGTCAAACCGTCCGGAAGACATTATTATTGAGCAATAGTTCTGCAACTTTAACTTCTAAAGTCCCCACAAAACTCCACATAATTCACATATTTTTTCGGTTGAATATCTTGCCCTTTAATTAAGATTTGTTAACTTATATTCAGAAAGCGAGAAAATTTTTCTTTTTTAAGATGTAAAAAATTGAGCCACTATGCCAGGAACAGCGAGAATTGAAGTCAATGACAAATCAATAGAACTCCCTTTAGTTGTAGGAAGTGAAGGTGAAACGGGCATTGATATAGGAAAATTACGTGCTCAGACAAAATCCATAACACTGGATCCAGGCTTTGTTAATACAGGTTCATGCGAAAGCGGAATAACTTTTCTCAATGGTGAGAAGGGTATACTGCGTTACCGAGGTTATCCAATTGAAGTCCTTGCAGAAAAGTCAAACTTTCTTGAAGTAAGCTACCTGCTGATATTCGGGGAACTTCCTTCCACACAGCAGTTGGAAAAGTTTGAGTACAATGTCAAACGCCATACTATGCTGCATGAAGATGTGAAGCATATTTATCAGGCCTTTCCCAAGGACGCTCACCCGATGGCAATTTTGTCAAGCATTGTCTGCGCGCTTTCAACATTCTATCCTGATTTCAGTGCAACGGACAGAGACGCTGTAGATTTGGCCATCTGGCGCTTAATGGGTAAATTGCCTACCATTGCCGCATGGTCTTACAAAAAAAATATCGGCCAGCCTTTTGTTTTCCCAGTAAACGAGTACAGTTATGCCAAAAACTTTCTTCACATGCTTTTCAGTGTGCCTACAACTGCATACGAAGTCCCGCCAGAATTTGTTGAGGCTTTGAATGTGCTTTTCATTTTGCACGCAGATCATGAACAAAACTGTTCTACATCCACGGTCAGACTTGTAGGCAGCAGCCGTGCAAATTTATTTGCTTCAATTTCAACAGGTATTGCAGCTCTTTGGGGTCCGCTCCATGGGGGTGCAAATCAAGCTGTTCTGGAAATGCTCCAACAAATACACAAGGACGGTGGAGACGTGCAAAAGTTTGTAAAACTTGCCAAAGAGAAAGATTCATCATTTCGTTTAATGGGCTTTGGCCATCGTGTCTACAAAAATTTTGATCCACGTGCAACCATCCTTAAAGAATACTGTGATAAAATTTTAAAGCTTCTTGGAACTCCTGACCCTTTGCTGGATATTGCCAAGCAACTCGAGGAAGCAGCTCTGACCGATGAATACTTCATTGACCGTAATCTATATCCAAATGTGGATTTTTACAGCGGCATTATCTACAAAGCTCTCGGATTTCCAACTGACATGTTTACAGTACTGTTTTCGCTTGGACGACTGCCCGGCTGGATTGCTCACTGGCTGGAAATGCACAATAGTGCATCTAAAATAGGACGCCCACGTCAGATTTATACAGGCCACACCGAGCGCGAATATGTGGCTCTCAGCCAGCGAAACTGAAAATAATCCTCCACGATAAACGCTTCCAATGTTGAATCTTACAATTCGGGAGCAGCTTCTGATTGCACTGATGTTCCTGCTTCTATTTGTGCTGGCTGGCATATGGGGTGTAAAGTATCTTAACCGCCAGGAAAAATACCTTCAGCAGCAGCTTTCTGAACGTGAAAAACAAATAAAGCAGGTCCGTAACCTTTCAAGAGAATGGAAGACATTACAAAAGACACGAACTGCACCGGTAATGTCGCAGGCACTAAGCTCTTTTGTGGAAAACATAGCACGATCACTCCAGATACAGGATAATTTGCAGCTCAATGTACTGAACAATGTTGAAAAGGGTACTGAGGGTGTCAAAGTAGGTTTGGACAGACTTAAACTGGATAATTTATTTTCAATGCTTTACCGGCTGGAAAATCACAGGCCTGTTATACGAACTTCCCATTTGAGCATCAGCATTAGCCCGGGCGACAGACTTGTCCGTGCTTCTTTTCAAGTACACAAGCAACAGAGTAATTGAGATGCGCGTGTTAAAACGTACTGCTTTCCTGTTAATTGGACTGGCGCTGGTTTTGATGCTGGCTTTATGGGGTTTTATGCAGAATTTCCCTGGGAAGTCAATTGCTGATGCTGCCAGCACGCGGTTAAGTTCACAAACAGGGATTAATTTTGAAATTCAGGATTTTGAGTTGGGATGGAGTAAACTCAGCACCCCGGAAATTTCCATTAGTACACCGAATTGGTTAGCAGGACCAGTAATGCGTTTGCTTATTCTTAAAAACGTTGAGGCTCCATTTGCATCAATAATCACATCCGGGAAAGCAAGAATTAATGGTGAGCTTCATGAAGGTGCAATGCAGATATCTACTGAGTTGCTGACTCCTGAAAAGCTCGATTTGTCATTGGAAGATGTACGAATTGAAAGAGTACCTTTGTTTGCTTTAATACCATATGCATTTGTTTCTGGATCTCTTTCAATGTCAGTTCATATCAGTAATTTTCAGGAGCTTCAGCAAAATAGAGGATTCCCAGAAGGCAGCCTGAGGGGTAAACTTAATGACACGCGCATCCGAATTTCAGGGGGTTCGGCACTTCTTGACCTGCAGTTTCCGGAACTGAATCAGACAGAAATAATTTTTGAACTCGAACTCGGCCCAGTTATTTCATTAAAAGATGTTCAATTAAAAGGATCTTTGGAAGGTACAGTTGATGGAACAATACAGCTGGACAAAAATCGTCCAAATATGTCATCAATAGATTTAAATTTTCTGCTTACTCCTTCTCCTGATTTCAAAAATGAACTCAGTCGTTTCAGCAAAATACTGCTCTCATTTCAGTGTGGTGAGACAATCAATGTTAACCTGAAAGGCACATTTAACCGTCTCAATTTACCAACAAGAAATAAATGCTAGCCTTAGGGGCAGCATTTGCTGCCGTTGCAAAAAGGTCTTTTCAATATTAATACTGCTGCAATCCATTAGATTGTGTGTTTTGCAGATAAAAATTTATTTCAGTTCTTCAAGAAAAAAAGTTGACCATTTACCTTTATTTTTAAGTTCAATTTCTCCTCTGTGAGTTAGATTTGCACAGCCCTCCAGGTAATCCTTTGTTTTTTCCGAAATGTGAATTTTACCGCTTTCTCCGCTGCTTTCCATTCTTGAAGCAATATTAACCGCATCTCCCCAAATATCAAATATATTTCCAGCTGTGCCGGCAATCACAGGTCCGGAATGAATTCCAATCCTTACATCCCATCGCGGTTTTCCCAGTGCTTCATACTGGATATTTGTTCCGTCCACAAATTTCAGAATGTCTATTGCAGCGGCACATACCTCTCGGGCATGTGTTTTTTGCTGTGAAGGGATTCCTCCCACGCACATGTAACAGTCTCCAACTGTTTTTACCTTTCGAACATTGTGCTTTGCAATGATCCTGTCAAATCCACTGAATAAGGTGTTGAGAGTATCAAGCAGTTCTCCCGGATCGCTGTTTTCAACCATATTGGTAAATCCAACAAAATCCGCGAAAAGTATGCTTGTTTCAGAATAATACTGCCCCTTCATTTGACTCGGTTCTTCCACAGATTCTTCTTCCGTGTAAGAAGTATTTGTTGAATCCGATTCCCTTTCCAGCATGTGTACAATTTGATCAGATATAAGACGCAAACCGTCTATCTGCTGATGAGAAAGATTTTTTGGATTAATATCAAATACACAAAGAGTCCCCAGTGAGAATCCTCGTGAACTCATCAAGGGCAAACTTGCATAAAAGCTGAAGCCCAGATCAAAAGGCATGTTTTTAAAATGCTTTGTACGTTCATCCTCCAGTAAATTTTCAATAATCAGAGGCTGACCTGGTTTAGCAAGGCCGAACTGACAAATGGAGATTTCACGCGGGATTTCCTTCATCATGTCGAATTCTTCAGGTTTGAACCCGAAACCCGCTTTACATTGCTGTACATCTGAACCAAGGATGTTGATAGTGCTTTGAGGACAGTCAGTGAGATAAGTAGCAACCTGTGTCAGGGAATTGTAGCGTCGTTCACTGCTCAGATCCAAATCAAGAATTCCCAGTCGTTTCACTTCAGCTAAACGCTGGTCTTCATTAAAAAGGTTCTTTACAGGCTCTATACCGGCTTTTTTACCCTCCTCTCTCAGCATCTCCATGAATTCTTGTTTGCCCATTTTTTCCATATAACTCTTATTTCTTATTCTTATTTACAAGTAATGAGAAAAAAAATGTTACTGAAATAAATTTTCTCTGCTAATAAAAAAAATGATCCATCCAGTTTGGCTACTGCTTGAACTAAACATAACTGCATTATTAAATTTTTTGAAGCCGAAAAAATGAAATGAATCAATTCAGAATTCCTTATTTAATTCTATTAAGTGGTAATTCCAGATTAATAAAACTGCGATCACAGGATTTAAATGATCAGGACAGGTTTGAATTGGAATTATAGGGAGAAACAAATA
>CAJXDX010000082.1 GCA_913052275.1 uncultured Pseudomonadota bacterium
CCTTCAAATTTGTTGCGACCAAGTTCCAGAACATAAACGTAATCTGCTATTTTGAGAGCCTGCCGAATTTCCTGATCGACTATTAAAATACTTAGATTTTCTTGAGTTGTTAGCATCGTAAGCATTTCGTAGACTTCTTCAGCTAACATTTTAGAAAGACCTGCTGTTGGTTCATCTATCAGTAGAACTTTCGGTTCCACCATCAAGGTTCTGCTGATCTCAACCATACGTTGTTGTCCACCTGAAAGCTCACCTGTAATTTGCTTTCGTTTTTCTTTTAGTACGGGAAATCTTTCATAATTTGCTTCAATCTTCTCTTTAACCTGCTTCTTGTCATTACGAAATGTCCACCCCCCCAGCTCAAGATTTTCTTCAACTGTCATATCCTTAAACACTCCGGGTTGCTGCGGAATGTAAGCCATACCTTTCAGTATAAGTTTATGTGCCGGAACATGCAGCACACTTGAACCCTCAAGCAATATGTCTCCTGCATTAGGTTTTAGAAAACCAAAAATAGCTTTCAGGGCTGTTGATTTACCTACGCCGTTTGCACCCAGGATAGTAGTGATTTGATTGTAACGCACCTTGATATTGATATCCTGGATGATATTCAAATCCTTGTAATATCCTGCATAAAGATTCTTAATTTCCAAAACAGGACGTGCCTCAGTATTCTCCGACATAATTATGCTGAATTTTGTTTCTCATTATTAGTGGTGTCAGAATTTTCATCATCATCTTTTCCTAAATATGCATCAACTACAACCGGATCATTCTTTACATCTTCCGGTGCACCATCAGCAATTAAGTCTCCATAGTTCAAAACCAGAAGTCTTTTACACAGTGAAAAAATGGAGTCCATCTGGTGACTGATGAGAACAATTGCTTTGCCTTCTTCATTCACTTTACGTATGTATTCGTAAATGATTTCCATCAGTGTCGGGTGAACTCCGGCAAATGGTTCATCTAATATGATGATGTCCGGGTCAAGCATCAAGAGTCTCCCCAATTCCAACAGCTTTTGCTGCCCCCCGGATAATGCCTGGGCATATTCATTACGCAAGTGCCTCATAGTTAGAAAATCAAGAACTTCCAAAGCTTTGTTCGTCACCTCTGTTTTGTCTGCAGCCACATGTTTTGCAAGGGCTGGAACATACAGGTTTTCCAAAACCGTCATCCTCCTGAAAGAACGAGTAACCTGAAAAGTTCTCCCCAAACCGACTTTAGCAACCTCGAAGGGAGGCAATTGATCTATTCGTTGACCGTTTAAATAAACGGTCCCACTGTTGGGTTTGATTGCCCCATCAAGGATGTTAGTTAAAGTGGTTTTCCCTGCACCATTTGGTCCTATCAGACCTATCAATTCGGCTCCTTTTATGCCGAAGGAAACATCTTTGAGTACATGCAATCCTCCAAATCGTTTGTTCAGATTTTTGACCTCAAGTTCTATCATCCTGTTATTCCTTCTTCTTCTACATCTTCTGTTTTTGGATCCATTCTTTTCTCCACAGTTTCTGAGGCAACGTGCGCACGAGTGAAAAACTCAATTATTGGTGTGATCAATCCGTTTCTATAAAAACGCAATGTAATCATTAGAAGAGCTCCGAAAAATACTAGTCTCCAGAGAGTCATATCCACTTCTACACCACCGATTACAAAACTCTCCCTCAACAATTCAAGCAGGAATTGAATGATAATTGCCCCAATAGCCGCTGCAGCAAAATTTTCTAATCCTCCAATCACGGCCATAGCCACAACCAGACTCATTTGCAGAATCATCAGGTTATTTGGAGTGATTATTCCAACATAATGTGCCTGTACCGCACCAGCCAAGGCTGCCATCGTAGAAGTAATCACAAAGACCATTATTTTGAATCGAACAGTGTTTACCCCCAGTGCTGCTGCTGCATCTTCGTCCTCACGAAGTGCACGAACAAAAAGACCAAACCTAGACTTAGCTAACCAGGCCAAAACAGCCATACAGGCCAGCAGCAAAAAAAACATTACATAATAAGGAGGAATTTTATCTGTCTTACTGAATTCATGGCCGAATACTGTTATTCCGTTTTCAAAGAGGTAAGGCAATTCAATACCGGCTTGTCCTCGGGTAATTTTAATTTCTGCACTGATGGTGGCCCGTAAAATCTCTGAAAACCCAAGTGTAAAAAGCGCGAGATATGCCGCCCTTAACCTTAAAACAAGCATTCCGATCAACAAACCAAAGATACCTCCAAGCATTGATCCCAGAAGAATTCCAATCCAAATAGGCATTGGCGTGATCTGGACACTCCCATCCCAAATTGCCAGCGCTTTTGTCAAGCAATCCTGATCAAGGGTACTTGAAGTTACACCGATTGCATCCTTGATGATAAAATACTGATCGCCAATTTCAAACTCAGTACATAAATTTGTAGGTACAGGAGAAAGATAGAAATAGTGGCTGAACAGGGCTGTGCCATATGCTCCAAGTCCCATAAAAGCCATGTGGCCAAAAGAAAACTGCCCTGCATAACCAGACAGCATGGACCAGCTGGAAGCCAAAATGGCATAAAAGAATCCTGTGATTAAAACATGCATGATGTAATCATAATCCCGCCTTCCGTATAAGAAGGGGAATGTCATGAAAAAAACAATGATCAGAATACTGATAAGCCAAAGAGTCTGCTGTCGATTCATAATTTCCCGTGTGTTCCACTTGCGAACCTACGCCCCAGCAAACCAGTGGGTCTCAGCAAAAGCGTGAGCGTGAGCACAATCATACCGTAAGCCGGTATGTAGGAAGAAGCTTTTTGAGGATCCGGAACACAGCCGGTTCCTGCCGCCTCTACCAGTCCAATGATTATTCCTCCAATGAACGCTCCCGGAAGAGATCCCAGCCCGCCTAAAACAACTATTACGAATGAACGCATCGCTGGAATCATGCCTACCTGGGGAAGCCATGAAAAAGCTTGAACCAAAGTTGCTCCGGACAGAGCTGCAATCATTCCACCCATTGCAAAGGCCAACATGTTCATGTGATGAGGATTGATGCCTGCTATGGTCGCTGCATCTCTATCCTGACTCACTGCACGCAAGGCTTTACCTGTCCATGTTCTATAGAGGAAATACAAAAGGCCTAATAAGACCATGATTGAAATCACTGATGCAACAAAACGTGGATTGGATATAGAAATGGTATCGAACAACTCCATATTTCCACGACTTGTTTTGATCAGCCAAGGATCTGCTTTGTCAGGCAGTCTAATTCTAGGGAAATCGAAGAATCGTTTAGCTTTAACAGGATTAGCTCCTCCAACAGCCTGAACAAAATATTGCAGAGTAAAGGCAAGTCCAAACGTAATAAGAATACCGTATTCCACTGGGCGGTCAATCCTACCATCATAGAGGGGAGTCAGGAATAACCTTTCAAAAACTGCCCCTAGCATGAATGTAAGCAGGCAGGCAATCAACACCCCAATTACAGGATGGAGTCCCGGGAACCATACAACTGTTGAGTAATAGACTAACATGCCCCCAATCATATAAAACTCGCCATGAGAAAAGCTGACAATGCCCAAAATTGAAAAAATCAGTGTCAGTCCAAGGGCCATCAGGCCGTATATAATCCCTATAATCAGGCCATTTGTAATCTGCGAGGCAACAAAAGAACCATTTGAAACGCAGTTATTCTGAGGATCAGCCAATGCGAAAGCAATCATCATAATGCCTACAGAAACAAACGCGGGAATGAGGATCAATTTTCTGCTTATTTCAGGAGTTTTCAGCCACAAAGGCACCAAACCTACCGGTCCAAATGCCGCCCCAACCATTGATCCGACCAAGATTGAGTTGGATGTGTCAAGATCTTTACGTAAATAAACACGACGTGTAAAGATACTACCGACAACTCCCCAGAAAAGCAGCCAGAGGGTAGTCCACCAAAATATGGCAGAATATTCCATGCAGTAATTTAGATTTTAGAATGATGATTTTAATACATATGATAAATCGATCCCTACACTACAAGCTTTAACCAATCAGGCTGAAGCTTTGAGCACTAAAGGTGCTCCTCAAACATTCCCACGCATTGCGCGGGAATGTTTTTTACGATTTATCAATTGAAATAAAGAGGATTAATCCACATAAATTGGATCTCCTGTTTTATAAACTTCAGGATACACAATGGTCATTGTATTGGAAGGCTCACCTTCTTTCTGGTATTGTACCATGGTGATTGCGGGGTCTGGCCATTGATGCCACCATTCTGAACCCTTACCGTCTTCACTTGGAGATTTTTTTGAACCATATGGAAAATAAATCCGCCCCAAAACTCCATCATGAGATATGTTTTCCAGAGCAGTGACAATGGCATCTCCATCAGTGGAACCAGCTTCGTTGATGGCCTGCGCAATAACTCCAATAGAGTCATAGGCTTCTAGGGCATAACTTTCAATTCCATCCTTGCCGGTGTTGGCTTTGTAATCAGCAGCGAGTTTCAATGCACTGTCACTGTACATGGTCTCGGGAACTCCTATTCGGGCCATGAAAGCCAAATTACCATCAGGAACGTTTTCCCACCAGGCCTTGCTTTCAAGCCCAGCTTGATTCGCATGAAACATTGTATCCTGCGGGCCAAAACCGGCATCTGCAGCCTGCTGAGCATAGTTAAAACCTGCTTCTCCTGTCAGCAAAACAATAGTGTAGTCCGGCCTTTCCGCCTTGACCCTTTCCACGATGCCAGCAAAATCCTGTGTTCCAATATCAACACCGAATGTAATCGATGAGATCCCTTTTGATCCCAGTCCCTCGACACACTCTTTTGCTGCGGGGATTCCGTAGTCAGTGTTTTCTGTAACAATTGCAACGTATTTTACTCCTGGAGCCTGAGCCGCAAACTTCCATATTACTCCTGAAGCCCATGAACTTAATGGTGCAATCCTGAAAATGTACTTCTGCATGTCGCCAGTGATCGTATCATTCCAGGTTTCAGCAAACACAACCGGAATTCCTCTAGAATTTGCCACATCCTTTGAAGCAACCCCCACAGAACTATGATAACCACCGCCAACGGCAACAACACCATCTTGAGTGATCAGCTTCTGCATCATTGCTGCTGCTTTTTCGGGCAGACCTTCTGTATCTGTGATGACAACTTCGATATCACAGCCCAGAACGCCTCCTTTTGCATTTATATCACGCTCAGCAAGAAGCATGGCCTCACGCATGGCTTCTCCTCCAGTCACCGAACCTGGTGCGGAAAGTGGAGCCAACCCACCAATTTTAATTGGACAACTAGCAGCATAAGCCTGGATTGATGCAAAAATAACCAGGATCGTAATTAAAATTCTGGGAATAATAATTTTTATTTTACCCATATTTCTCCTTTTGAAGGAATTTTACGGAATTAGAATCAACTTCTTTTGAATATTTATTAACTACGAAAGTGATTCCGCTAATGTACCTAAAGGTACCCAAAAAGAGTTCAACAAAAAGTTCGAACTCAATAAAACCTCTTTTGAGGAAGCTCAATTACAGCTTTTTGTCAATCGAAGCTAACATTGATTTATATACTTGGCAAGCATAAATATGAATAAGTTATAAGGAATAATAATCCCGAAAAGTTTTTTAAATGCATGAAAGAACAGTATCCAATAAAATTTAATCATTATTGCAGAGCATTTAGACTATCTTTGTATGTTTAAAATACTGATTATTCTTAAATTTTCTTAATCATGCTTGACTGTTTTATACTTGCAGCAATTAGGGCTGTATTAAACTAAAATTGCAGGAATACTTTAAGCGGAAGTTATAGACAAAATTTCCTCAACAGTTGTTAAACCATAAAGAATTTTGTTAACGCCATCTCGGCGCAAAGTAATCATGTTTTCTTTCAAACACTGTTTTTTGATCGAAGCATCGTCACTGTTTTCCAAAATTGTTTTTTTAATTTCCTCGCTCATTACCAACAATTCATGAATGCCGATCCGTCCTCGATATCCTGTATTGCGACATTTATCACATCCTTCCCCTCTACAAAATTTCTTACCCATCTTGCGGAAGCTTTGGGCGTTAATCCTCAGTTCCCGGAGCTGTTCCGGATGTGGTTCATAACTTATTTTGCATTCCGGACAAATCCTACGTACAAGCCTCTGTGCAAGTACGCCTATTATTGTTGAGGTAACAAGGAATGGTTCAATTCCCATGTCAATCAGGCGGGTAATGGTTGCAGGAGCACTGTTTGTGTGAACAGTGCTGAAAACAAGATGACCGGTCAAAGCAGACTGTATGGCTATTTGTGCAGTTTCAGAGTCACGCATCTCTCCAACCATAATAACATCAGGATCCTGCCTCAAAACTGATCGTAATGCGTTTGCAAAGTTCAATCCCAGCTTTGGCTTAATTTCGATCTGACTGTAGCCTGCAAGTTTGTATTCAACAGGATCTTCAATGGTAATTACATTATGAGCCTCATTATCAATTTCAGCAAGGGATGCATAGAGTGTTGTGGTTTTTCCACTGCCTGTAGGGCCGGTTACCAGAATTATGCCCCCGCTGCTGTGAACCATGTTGTCATAAGGGTTCAGAATATATTCTGCCAAACCCAGCTGGCGCAGGTGCATTAATTTTTCATCCTGATAAAGCAATCGCATCACTATTTTTTCACCATGAACAGTCGGTGCTGTTGAGACTCTTATATCAATTTTTCTTCCTGCAATCAGCACCATTGAGCGTCCGTCCTGGGGCAACCCTTTTTGTGCAATATCAAGGCGTGACATGACTTTAACACGGTTTACAACAGTCACATGTACCAGCCGGGGAAAAACAGTTGCTTGCTGCAAAACACCGTCAATACGGTAACGAACTACTGAATCCCGGGGCGTTGGATCTATGTGGACATCACTAGCCTCTTCTTTTGCTGCCTGCCAAAGAAGACTGTTTACCAGGCGTTTAATCGGTTCTTCATCGGTTGCGTCCAGCAAATCCTCAGGTTCCTCAACTGCCAGTATATTTTCAAACGTTTCCTCTGAATCCAGCTGATCAACTGCTTCTTCAGTGGTTGCAGAAGATTCATCATACGCCCGATTAATCAAATCCAGCACTGCCTGCTTGTGTGAAAGTATTGGTTGAATATGACACTTGAAATGCCTGGCCAGATCATCCAGAGGCTGTGAAAGGGCAGGATTTTCAATGGCAACTTCCAGTGTGTTTCTCTCTTTTTTCAGCGGGAAGAATATATTTTTTTTGGCATAACGAATCGGAATGAATTGAGTGAATTCCCTCACCACCGGGGAATCGTTAAAATTTTCCCTGTACTCCAGTTCATAATATGAAGCCAATGCCTGTTGAAATACTGCTTCGCTGGTAACTTTATGTTTGAGAAATACTTCTTTCAATCCATCTGTGTTTTCTCGGTAAGCGAGCATCTGTTCATGCAGGGGCTCCAGTGTGTCTGGAGACGTACCGTAGCGTTCCACTAAAATTTCAACAACCGGGTGATAGTTGTCCATAGAATGCTTTTGCTTAGGATCAGTGTTTCAGTTTAAGGATTATAATTGTTTCTCCGTCAATTTCCTT
>CAJXDX010000083.1 GCA_913052275.1 uncultured Pseudomonadota bacterium
GAAATGATTATGATGGAACCGTCAAGGCAATTTCCGGAATAGTAGAGGAGCTTGAATCCGAGACAAATCAAAAGGGTACAGTCGGAATAGGAATTCCCGGAGCAATCTCACCTCAAACCAGACTGGTAAAAAATGCAAATTCAACCTGGATCATCGGCAGGGATTTTGAGCATGACCTGGCGACGGCACTTGGTAGAGAAGTAAGACTGGCAAATGACGCAAACTGCCTTGCTGTATCAGAATCAGTTGACGGAGCCGGCGCCGGGGCAAAGGTAGTATTCGCCATCATTCTCGGAACAGGATGCGGAGGGGGAATCGCAATAGACCAGAAGATTCATGCAGGACCGCATTCCATTGCTGGAGAGTGGGGGCATATAACTCTGGGCTGGATGAGCGCGGAAGAGTATCCGGGGGAAGATTGTTTTTGCGGAAAGAGGGGCTGCCTTGAAACATTCGTTTCCGGAACAGGATTTGAAAATGAGTATGAGCGTCAAACCGGAACTAGAATCAGTGGAAGTGAAATTATTAAGCTGCTTGAACAGGGTGATGATACTGCGGAGAAAGTTATGCGGACTTACGAAAATCGCCTTGCCCGCGCTATCGCAACAGTAGTTAATTTTTTAGACCCGGATGTTCTGGTTCTAGGTGGCGGTATGTCAAATATATCCAGGATTTATCAGAATCTTCCGGTTCTGATTGTTGACTGGGTATTTGGAAATGAGTTCACTACACCAATCCGGCCTGCAAAACACGGAGATTCCAGCGGTGTCCGTGGTGCAGCCTGGCTTTGGTAATCAGTTATTTCTGGACTGTTCAGCTAAATAAGCGAAACCGACTACCTCGTAAGTAAGAAACAATGGCAGAAACAGCCAGCCTATAAAAGGTATAAAGGTAAGAATTGCAGGCAGCCATCCTATGCGCACCGGCAGCCAGCGCCATTTCCTGCGAAGCTCCCTTGCCTCCTCAACATCTTTTAAGGAGTCAGAATAGGCAATTATGCTTTCCCTTCCAAGCAGATGAGATTCAAGTATGAAAACAAGCAATAGTCCTATAACAGGAATCAAACCTATAAAAAGAAGAAGTACAGGGAAAATACAAGCCTTCAATGCTTCACTAAATATATATTTAATCTCAGCCAACCAGATTTTAAGTGAAAAAATACGCTCTTCAATTTCCCTGAAATGATGAATTACCCTCTCAACCAGACTCTGATGCCAGAGGCTGACCAGTGACACGGAAAAACGTAAAGCTGTAACAGCAAATGCTGCCGCCACAGTCAACTGAATGCTCCACAAGATCACTGTGCCAAGAGAAGCCCAGAAACCTTCTCCTCCTCCAAAAAGCCACTTTATAATCGGATTGAGCAACAGGTAATAAAACAATCCGTTCAAAAGTATTGTTGCGCCTGAAAATATCAGATAATTTAACAACAATGCCCTGAATACCAGTCCCCGCAAACCTTTAATTTCAGACATAGCCTTGTGTCCGGCTTGGAAGACTTTTATGGCACCGGTGCCGGAAAGTGTTACTTCGCTTTGTACTTTGGATTTGTCCAATTTAACTTTCCTTTACGATTATGCATTACATCCAGTTTAAACTAAGTGAGGATTTTCTTCCACAATCAGTAAATGCTCAAAAACTGCTTTTTTTGCATTAATTACTTTGCGCACAAAAAGCACTTAACTTGCATGAATTTAGTAAATAATTTTCAAAAAATTCAATAATCAAATTTGTCATGCACTCATTTAGGATAATCATCTTAACCGTGTTGATTCTGCTGACAGGTTTTTATGCTGCTGCTGATGAAGTTTGGCGCCTGCGTTACTCAGCGCTGATTTCTGCAGAAAATGAAATCACTCGAAGCTCCAGCAGTGCTTCCGCCGAACTGAGCACATCTGGACACAGCGGAAGCTTTGTATTCGCAAATGGAATCGGCCTGGGATACTCAGCTGCTAGGGCAAATGGAAATCTTGAGGATATTTCATATAAATTCAAAAACAACAGTCTGGATTTATCTTATACAACAGGCAGCAGCTTCAGTTTTACTCTGGGTGCAGGAAGAATGATAAACGGTCGCGGGGAAATTATCCTCAATGGTGTAGATTATGTAACTGAAAGTGTTTCCGGGGAATCAATTTTCTTAAACTTAGGTATCCCTTTTTTCGGCGGGGAGTTTTTGCTGGGATACCGGCAGGATAACAGTGAATTCAAGAATTATCAGTGTCAGATGTCCGGAAAGTCGGTTATCCTTGCTGAACCGGTAAAATTAATTTCCGGACAGATCAATGCTGGAATCGGATTTCTTTTTTGAATAGCTTGATTGAGGATAGCTTTCTTCTATTCTGGAAGAGGTGTATATTTAGAAAAGCTGTTTACTTTCTCGATGTAAAATATCTCACCTAAAGCAAGCAGGCTTCTTCTTCCATTAGGAGAGGGTTTGAGCGGGGGAAATACTTAAGAAAAATAAACAATCAAACGCAGAACAGTTACCCGCAGCTTAATGCATTTAACAGGAAAACCTCAGCATTTCAGATCAGCATGCCTGAAATCAATCCTTACTTCATGACTAGAGCTCTTGAGTTGGGAAAAAGTGCCTTTAAAAAAACAGGCGATAATCCCTGGGTTGGATGCGTGATTGTGAAGGATGACAAAATCCTGGGAGAAGGACATACACAGCCTGGTGGAATCCCGCATGCTGAAGCTGAAGCAATCCGCATTGCCGAGTCAAAGGGACATACACTCAGCGGATCAACACTTTATTGTACAGTCGAACCCTGTTCTTTCCACGGCAGAAGCCCTTCCTGTGCGAACACAATTATTGAAAAGAAAATCTCGCATGTTGTGACTGCAATCAGGGATCCTCATCCAAAAGTAAACGGTGAGGGTATAAGGATTCTCAAAGAAGCAGGAATTACTGTTACCGAAGGAATTGAGGCAGATGCTGCTCGTCTTTCATTAGCGGATTGGCTGAAAGGTTTCGAATGAGCCGGGAAAAACGGGAATATCCTGATCGTCCTTATGTGGGAGTAGGAGTGATTGTTTTCCGTGACCATGAAGTGCTGCTGATACAGAGAAACAAAGAACCCAATAAAGGTCAATGGAGTATCCCTGGTGGCAGACAGATGCTTGGTGAAACTGCAGCAGAAGCTGCACGGAGGGAACTGCTTGAAGAGACCGGAGTAAAAGTTGACCGGCTTTTACTGGTTGATGTAGTGGACGCAATTATCCCTGACGTTGAGGGAAAAATAAAATACCATTACACACTGGTGGATTACATGGGACAATGGCAGTCAGGGGAGTCCCGTCCCGGCGATGATGCTAAAGAGGTAAGGTGGGTTCGCCTGAACCAACTAAGTTCATATTCACTTCTGGAGAAAACCATGAATATTATCCAGAAGGCTGCCGCCATGAATACTTAAATGGTAAATTACCAGGGTCTCAACCTTATCCCAAATTAAATCAAACCCCCTGAAAATCAACTCTGAACTTCTGTGTCCTTCTTTTTTCGTGCTCTGTATCCTTCTTCCTCCCAGGTCAGGAATCGGCTCCCAATCACATCTCCTGTATCCTGAACTGCAATAAACGCGTCCGGATCTGTTTCAAACAGATATTCTTTCAGCCGTCCCAGTTCCAGCAGATTAATTACAGTATAAATTACTCGTTTTTCCCCACCGGCATAACCTCCTGATGCATGAAAATAGGTAAAACCCCGGTCCAGTTTCTGCAAAATTTTCTCCGCTACTGCTTCCGGCCTGGATGAAATGATAAACACAGATTTGCGCTGCGAAAATCCAATAAGCCCCTTCTGCATGCACCAGGAGAAAACATACATAAAGATCCCAGTGAAAAGTGCTGACTCCAGGTCATAAAGTATAGCGTTGCCTGTGATAATTATAAAATTTATCGCATTAAACAGATAACCAATTGGAATTTCCAAACGTTTTTTCAGTACAGTACCCAATATATCTAACCCTCCGACAGACCCTCCAAGCCTAAGATAAAATCCGGTAGTAAATCCCGCCAGTACACCGCCAAAAATAGCCGAAATCATCGGATCTTCCAGGGGAATATAGGCCCCCTCAGTAAGCTTCAGACTTACGGAATAAATACTCATGCCGATTATAGAAGTAAGCATATATTTGACAGAAAACTCACGATACCCCACAAATAATATTGGAATGTTCAGCAATACAATCAGAACGCTCAGGGAGACATAATCACTGATGCTGTCGTAGAAGAATAAAGTCAGCCCTGTAAGTCCGCCGGCAAAAAAATGCTGAGGGATCAAAATACCATGCACAACCAAACTGAAGGAAAAACAGCCAACAGCCAGCATAAAAAGCATATACCAGTATTTCCAGGTACGCAGTGCAACAAAAAATTCTTGTAATTCTTCCTGTATTTGGTTCATTGAAATGCCGGCTTAATGTTGAAAAAAAAGCGCAAAAAAAAACGGGATGCCCGCATCTGCAGTCATCCCGTTTTAAAAGTTTTATTCTAAACTGAATTATGAAGCAGTTTGAACACTAACCGCGCAAGGGCCTTTTTGCCCCTCTCCAACTTCGAATTCCACTGTTTCTCCTTCTCTGAGGTATCCACCACGGACCTCAGAATGGTGAACAAACAGGTCTTTTCCGGACTCCTGTTCGATGAATCCGTAACCCTTGCGTTCGTTAAACCATTTTACTTTACCTGTAGGCATATTGACCTTATATTGAAAATTAACAAACCTCTTCTCTTAATCTTATTATTGAAGAGGGGAAAGCGCCATTATGACATGAAAAATTGCAAATGCAAGTAAAATTAAACATAAAACACATTTATCGTTTATCTTAAAGGCAATGCAGCCAACTCTGCTTCCCCCGACAGTGTTTCAATTAATCCGGCATATACACCACTATGCTCAATAAGATTTTTGTGTGAACCGCGTTCAACAATTTTTCCTGCATCCATCACCAGTATTAAATCGGAATTACGGATAGTACTCAGCCTGTGTGCTATGGCAATCACAGTTTTGTCCTGAAAAATTCGTTCAATTGCCTTCTGAATAAGGTTTTCAGTCACAGAATCCACCGAGCTCGTAGCTTCATCGAGCACTATTAAGTCACTTTCACCAGCCAATGCCCGTGCAAAAACTATCAATCGCCCCTGACCCTCTGAAATATTTTTCCCTCCTTCAAGCAGTTTAAAGTCATATTCTTCCGGAAGCTGCTCAATAAAAGAATGCGCGTAAACATACTTAGATGCTTCCCTGATTTGGTCCAATGTTATTTCCTCACGGTTCAGTGCGATGTTGAAGCTGATGCTTTCAGCAAATAAGTAGGATTCCTGCTGCATCAATGCAATCATCTTCTGGATATTCCTGCGTGGTATTTCCTTAAGCTCCATACCATTGATTTTTATTGATCCCTCATAGCTGGTGTAAATCCTGTTGAGCACACGCACAATTGTTGACTTGCCTGAACCAGTCGCCCCGACAATTGCCACACGTTCTCCTTTTTTCACGCTGAAGGAAACGCCCTGCAGAACCCAGGGGCTGTTATCAGTGTATCTAAAGTGTACGTCTTCAAATCTCAGTTCCTTAAAATCTTTAAATCGCTCAGCCAGCTGTTCATCTGTATATTTTCCTGCAAACAGCTCTGCATCCTGTTCTTCAGGTATTTCGCGAAACAATTTGTCGATATTTTCCAGTGAGGAAAGCGCACGCTGTATTACAGAAATTTGTTGAGTAAATTCGCGGATAGGCACAAAGATTCTATTCAGCGTGTTAATGAAGCCTACAAGAACACCGATTGAAACAATACCTGCCAGTATCTGCCAGGAACCGTACCAGATCATCAATGCCAGCGCAATCGAAGTAATGCCTTCGATTACTGAATATAGTGCTGCATCATAAAAATTTGAATGAGACTGTGCCTTGAAGAAGTGCCTTGTTTTTGTTTCAAACTGGTTCTGTACTTTGCGCTCCGCAGCATACAACTGGATTGTCTTGACACCGTTCAGGCATTCCTGCAAATAACCTGTTGCATGCGCCAGCGCCTCACGTGTTAAGTCATAATAATGCCTAAGACGCAAACGTAGGAATTTGCTCACAAAATAAATCGGGGGCAAAATCAGCATCACAACCAGCGTAAGCTGCCAGCTCAATGCGATCAGCAGAATCAACAAAGCAATTGTTTTTAGAAAATCCGTGAAAAGTGAAAGGACACCGATCGCGAGCGAATCATTAAGCGCTTCCATGTCACTGGTGAGTCTTGTAAGAACCACGCCTATTGGGGACTGGTCAAAGAAGGAGCGGGGCATGGAAAGAATATGCGCAAAAAGGTCACTGCGCATGGCGCTGATGGCCTGCTGTCCTGTTCTCTGGAGAGAAAAAGTATAAATTGAGTCCGCAAAATAACCTATCGCAACTGCCGCGGTCATCAAGGCTACCATCTTGAACAAACCGTCCAAATCTCCTGGAACAACATGATCATCTATGATTCGAATGATAAACCACGGAAGCAGCAAAGTTGCACCTATTGAAAACGGAAGCGTTGCAGCACCCAGTACTACTTTTTTCCAGTGAGGCCGTATATAAACGAGGAACCGTTGAAATAATTGCCAGTCGCTGACTACTTTTTTCAATGCTAAATCTGGTTCCGAGTTTGAAGACTGAAAGGAAGGCTTGCAGTGTTACAAGCGGGATTGGACAGAGGCCAGCTGCACACAAGTTACAAAAACCTGCATTGCCTGATCCAGATCCTCCACACTTGGAAAGGTTGGTGCCAGCCTGATATTTTTGTCATCCGGATCTTTGCCGTATGGGAAAGTCGCACCTGCAGGAGTAAGCTTGACTCCGGCTTCGCCTGCAAGGCGGATTATTTCCGTGGCAAGTCCAGGAATTGAATCAAATGAAACAAAATAACCGCCATCGGGATTGTGCCATCTTCCCATTCCTTTGCCGCCCAATCCTTCTTCCAGGTGCTTTTGTACCATGGCAAACTTTGGTCTCAATATTTTTGCATGCCTGCTCATGTGCGCCCTCACACCTTCAATATTCTTTAGAAAAAGCACATGTCGCTGCTGGTTCAGTTTGTTGGGGCCTATACTCATCACCTCCAGGCGTTTGCGAAAATGCTGCAGGTTTTTTTCAGAAGCACCCAAAAAAGAAATCCCTGCACCGGCACAAGTGATCTTTGAAGTTGAAGCGGTTAAAATCAAATTATCCTCCGTTCCATGCCTGCGGCAGTAATCCATAACATTTGCCAGCTCCTGAGGGTTATCAGACAGGTCATGTACTCCATAGGCGTTGTCCCATATTACCCTGAAATGAGGACCCGAGATTTTTCCCAGTGCGGCGATCCTGTCCACCACCTGTTCTGAATAAATACAACCGGTAGGATTGGAATACTTGGGAACACACCACATTCCCTTGATCATTGGGTCATTGCGAACCAGATTTTCCACTGCATCCATATCAGGACCATCATCAAGCATGTTTACATTAATCATGCTGATTCCCAATTCCTCACAGATTGCAAAGTGCCTGTCATATCCTGGAA
>CAJXDX010000084.1 GCA_913052275.1 uncultured Pseudomonadota bacterium
CAAGCAATGGTGTGAGCCAGCGCTGCTTCTGAGCATCAGTTCCGTATTTTAACAAGACCTCCATGTTGCCTGTATCAGGAGCTGAACAGTTAAAAACCTCTGCCTGAAATGGCGTCTTCATCTCCTGTGCAAGATAAGCATATTCAACGGTACTCAGACCATGACCTGACTTACTGTCATTGAGCCAGAAATTCCACAGTCCTCGATCAAGGGCTTTTTCCTTCAAGCCCTCAAGTATCTCAGTCATTCGGGGAGTGAAGCTGAAGCGGTTTTCTGCATTTTCAACTTCCTCATAAAATTCTGCTTCCAAGAGCACAATTTCATCATTAACCATTTCACGTACCGCATCAATCAACGGACGAACCTTCTTTGTGACTCCCAAGTCCATGACTCTTTTTAAATGATAAATGTTTTTTTGACTAATAATACTGAATGAAGAAAAATTGGCGAGGATTCAAAAAACCTGCTAAGTTTCCGGTGTTATTTTTTAATACCTGATAATATTGATTTTTTGCTGATTTATATGTTCCAAAGAACAATAATAGTTAGTATGCTTCCCAATATGGCACCACCGTAACAGCAGACAGTAATCATGAGACTTACATGCTTCAATCCTATATCAACCAGTGTAAAACGAAACCGATGCGCCCAATGAAAAAATGGAAGAGAAATCACAAAAAAAAGAATCAGTTTAATTAAAGGGTGTTTTAGTGCAACATGTATTCTTTCAAAAGTTCCATCACCCGCTATTTCAAAAGGCAGTAAAAATCCCGTAATGAGTAGTAATACAGGAAACACCATAGCTGATATCATTCCTCCTGCAGAAAACAACATCCATATAACAGGTTCTTTTGATTGGGCCAATTCAACCTCCAAATATAATCCATAAAATTATTAAAGAAACTGCAAGCCAGCCAATATAGATAGAAACTGCTATCAATCCATCAGGTATTTTTTCCTCTCCTATGTGTAGCACCATGATCTTTGGAGTAAGGTTAAACCATGTAATTGCATGGTACAGAATAAAGGCAAGGAAGATCAGATGAAGTAAAATGCTCACAGGAGATTTTAAAGACACCAACAGTTCAGTATAAGCCTGCTGACTTTCTGCTGCTTTTGAGATAAAAACCAGTAAAAACAGGCAATATCCTGCTACAAACAGGCTTGTCATCTCCCTGATAACAAAGAAAAAGTATGATTTTTTTTTCAACCACCATGTATTTGAAACTGGAATTTGATAGGTTTTCATTATTCTTTACTCCCTAGAGTGATTATTCCCTTGAAAAAATCCATTGTGCTGGAAACTTTTGCTCTCTGAATTGCCGCAGCCGGGTCAACATTCTTTGGACAGACAACACTGCACTCTCCTACAAAAGTGCATTGCCATATCCCTTCATGACCCGCAATAACTTCCTGCCGCTGTTTTCGACCCTGGTCCCTGGAATCCATATTGTAGCGCTGTGCCAAAGCAATCGCAGCAGGACCAACAAATTCCGAATCGAGCGCATAGATGGGACAAGCTGAATAGCAAAGCATGCAGTTAATGCACAAGGTGTATTGTTTGTATTTAGCAAGCTGTGCCGGTGACTGCAGATATTCTCCTTCTTCAACCTGTTTTTCCCCATTCTCGTTTCTGAGAATATAAGGTTTTACCTCAGTTAATTTGTTAATGAAGTCGTCCATCTGGAAAACAAGATCCCGTAATACCGGGAATCCCTGCAGAGGCTCAACACGTATTTTGCCGGAAGAATAATCCCTCAAAAATGCTGAACATGTTAGTTTTGGTTCTCCATTGACCATCATTCCACAACTGCCGCAAACTCCCATGCGGCAGGACCAGCGATAGGAAAGTGTACCGTCTAACTCATCTTTTATGTAATTGATAGCATCGAGCACCACCCAATCCTCTCTGAATGGGACTTGATAACTTTTAAAAAGAGGTTCCGCATCCTTCTCAGGACAATATCTGAAAATTTCCAGCTCAATAGACTCAGACACGCTTATTCCTCTTTTCCATATATACGTTCTGCCGGAGGCCATCTAGTGATGACGACATCCTGGTATTTAATTCGACTTTCAGCATCAGTTTTATACGCCAGTGAATGCCTCAGAAAATTCTCATCATCCCTGACCGTAAAATCGGTACGTTGATGAGATCCCCTGCTTTCCTTCCTTGACAGAGCGCTGTAAACAATAGTTTCTGCAATATCAAGCATATTTTCCAGTTCTATAACAGAAGTCAATTCTGTATTGAAATTTGCACTCTTATCTTCAATAATTATGGAGGAAAACCTTTCTTTTAATTCCTGTATTTTTGCTTCTGCATGCTTCAACCCCGACTCTGAACGATAGATCCCCACATTTTGTTCCATTACCTGCTGCATCTCCTGACGGATAGTAGCTATTCTCTCAGAACCTCCTTCTTTTTGCATGAAGTTATTAGTTATTCTTTGTGATTCTTCTTTGCCCTGTTTTTCAAGGGCCTGCAGATCAATCTCCGGATGTTCTGTAGCAAAAGCTGCTGCCGACTTACCTGCAAGGGCACCGTAAACCAAAATTTCAGTCAATGAATTGGACCCGAGGCGGTTAGCGCCGTTTATAGAAACACATGCACATTCACCTGCAGCAAAGAGTCCCTGCAGTTTTGTACTTCCATCCCTGTTTGTATCAATACCTCCCATCATGTAATGTACCACGGGTCTGACGGGAATTAGTTCAGTGACAGGATCAATCCCAGCATAATTTTTTGCAAGCTCCATGACAAATGGTAATTTCTTTGCAATCTTATTTTTTCCTAAATGACGAATGTCCAGATGCACAACATCTCCATACTGTCCCGGGATTGTTTTTCCCTTCTCCCGTTCTTTGATAAAAGCCTGGCTTAACCTGTCACGGGGGCCAAGTTCCATGCTTTTTTTGACCGGATGCCTTGAGTCATTAATGTCCAGTGGTGTCCCCAGTTCATAGTCCTGAAGGTATCGGTAGCCTTCCTTATTAACAAGAATTCCTCCTTCCCCTCTTGCTGCTTCAGTAATCAGAATGCCTGTACCTGGCAATCCGGTGGGATGGTACTGCACAAACTCCATGTCTTTCAAAGGAATACCTGCCCGGTAAGCCAGCGACATGCCATCTCCTGTTTTAATCGCACCATTAGTGGTGAAGGGGAAAACACGGCCTGCTCCTCCTGTACATATAATTACTGATTTTGCTGCAATTACGTGCTGCTTACCAGTACTAATTTCAATAGCCGAGACACCCTGGCACCTTCCATTTTCAACCAGAAGTTTAGTTGCAAACCATTCGTCATGTCGGATTACATTACTGTATTTCAGCGAAGTCTGGAAAAGTGTATGCAGCATATGGAAGCCAGTTTTATCAGCAGCAAACCAGGTCCGTTCTATCTTCATTCCTCCGAATGGTCGTACTGCGACTGTACCGTTATTTTCCCTAGACCATGGACAGCCCCAGTGCTCCATCATAATCAATTCCCTTGGTGCTTCACTCACAAAGAATTCAACTGAATCCTGATCGCTCATCCAGTCACCTCCTGCTATGGTATCCATGCAATGATCATCAAAACTGTCATTATCCTTGATTACACCGGCAGCCCCACCTTCTGCTGCAACTGTGTGACTTCTCATTGGATAAACCTTACTCACCATACCCACTTTCAATTCAGGGTTCGTCTCACCTATTGAAATTGCTGCCCTCAGGCCTGCTCCTCCACCACCAATTATGATAATATCGTACTGGAAAGCCATATCAATTATGTCGATATTTTTTTCTAGTAACTAAATTCACTTTATACATGACACAATAATTAACAAAGTTCAGTAGTTTTAATTCAAAGGTCTTCCCTTTATGCTTACTTTTTCCTCCTGCACGGTTTTATCCAGCAGACTGACGCATGAGTAGATTGCCCTCAAAGTAGGAGTATGTACCCCGACAACATCAGCCAACTCTATAACCGCACCAAGCATTCCTTCAATTTCCATTGGCTTTCCTGCTTCAACATCCTGGAGCATTGAGGTTTTGTGTTTTCCAACCATCTCTGCGCCTGAAATTCTCTTCTCTATAGGTACACGAAAATGTGCTCCTAAACTTTCCCCTACTACCTGGGCTTCTTTCATCATTTTAGCAACAAGGTCCCTTGTCAAATCAAACTGGCAGATATCTACTAGAGTTGAGTGCGTAAGTGCACTGATAGGGTTGAAAGTCAGGTTACCCCATAGTTTAAGCCATATTTCTGAGCGTATATCATCAAGAATCCTTGCTCTAAATCCTGATTCTGTAAATAACTGTGAGACTTTTTGAACTCTTGCTGTTTCCTGTCCGTTTAGCTCACCTACCGGAAAACGATTACCCTCAATATGCTTGATTACCCCGGGTTCTTCAATTGTTGTTGCGGGATAAGCAATACATCCGATTATTCGATCAGGGTCCATGTTGTGAAAGAGCACACCTCCGGGATCAACGGATTCAACTACCAAGCCGGAATGTTTACCTTCAAAGTTCTGAAAATACCACCAGGGAATACCGTTTTGCAAAGTGACAACTACTGTGTCATCACCTAACAGCAGGGACAAATCATTTACAATTGGAGAAATTTGATGAGCTTTGAGCGCTAGAAGTACCACGTCCACTGAACCCAGCTCTTTAATATCGTTTGTGGCCACCAGTTTGTCTGCAACAAATTCTGTTTCTCCTTCAATCAGCTTCAAACCTTTATCTTTGATAGCAGCCAGGTGAGGACCTCTTGCAATTACTGAAACTTCGTGCCCTGCATTTGCAATATGAACTGCCATGTAACCGCCAATTGCCCCTGCACCAACAACACATACTTTCATATCATAAATATCATTTAAGATTAATTATTTGATAACAGTAACTTATATCAAATTCTGAAAACAACTTTGATTTTGTATACGTAATCTGCTGAATTTAGTGATATATGTCTTTGAATATTCAAAAAAAATCGTGTGAAATTTGAATCGTACATTCTTGCAAAAATGTTGATCAAGTTCATTAATAAATTAAATTATTTTTTTCCATAGCGGAATAAGGTCAGACACCAATCCTTTTGAGAAGCAATTTTTTCAAGAAATTAAAGTGAATATTAGCGTCTTTAACTTTTATTAATCTGACACCACTCAGGATAAACACGCACACTGGGTACTTTACCGGAATTAAGTTCTTCCTGAATTTTTATGTAATAATCAACCTCCAATAAGTCACCATGAACTTCCCTGAACAATTTTCGCAAAGAGCGGTTGGGAATTCTCAAACCAGACTCTATTTCCTCAGGCAAAAACACCACCCCTTCCTCAAAAAACCAGTCTGGAATATCTTCCTCACCTTCAAACTTATGCTTATTAGTACGGACCTTAACTTCAGCAAACTGCTCCAAAGCGTCATAATCAAAAAGGTATACTTTGCTATATCCGCCAACACCGTAATTTCTGGCATCAAGGTCCTTGTTGAAGATATTTGCCGCCATGTTGTTTTTAATGCAGTATCCCAAATTCACTATAGCGGTTTCACTATCAGCCTGCGATGCCGTTTCAAGGAAAACAGGCAGAGGGGTGAGCCTGCTCTGTACTATCAGATGTCTGAAAAACAGTGAATCACCCTGATAACTCACGCATTCGCTTGCACTGGTCAATAATTCTTCAATCAGTGCATCTGAAAACCACTTTTTTTCAAGCTTTACATTATAAAATATTATATTGTCCAGCATACTCCCTGTTCGGTTAATAACATGCACTAGACTGTATTTGGATAGAACAGAAGACACACCTTCAAATTCTCCCCACTTATACTGATCGGTTGGAGAGTTGCGAATGACCTTCAGGTTATATGATGCTTGAGGAGACTGAAAGCCTATGGCTACCGTACCCTTAAAACCAATTGAAAAATCGAAAATTCCACCTGACGAAACCAAATCCTCCTTTAATTCCTGCATGACAGCGACTTTACCAAAATGATTGAAACCAATTGTGGAATAGTGAAGACCCAAAGTACGCTTGGGCATTATGCTGTGCAGAAATTCAGACAGCTCATGGTAGTAATGGTTGTTAACATGAAAATTGGCTCGAGTTGTACTGAAAAGATTGTGTGTGGCTGAATCTGAAGTGAAAATTGCATCAATATAAATGCCATCATCTCCGTTCAATAAGGCTATGATCAGCGGCAGCACTGCAGAATCATCAAGGATAATTCTTCCAACAATATATGCCCCGCGATTGCGAAAAAAACCGCCTTTGATAATTTCTACTTTTTGTATTTTATAATTTTCATACTTTTCTTTAAGTTCGGACTTGATCTTCAAGGCGGCCAGTTTCGCTTCATTTTCAGCCTGACGAAACTCTGCTTTGAAGCCTGGGATACGAAGTATCTTCAGTACAAGTGAGCTGTCAAAGTCATCTGTATGGAAAGTTACCAAAAGGAAACTGTTAAAAATTGCTTTTGCTTCACTTGAAACTCCAAATGAATAATCAACAGGTGTCCATTCTCCCCTGAAAATTGCCCTTCTAACCGAATGCAGATATGCTAATGCAAGATCTCCTTCATACCTGTACTCAACAAGCTGTCGATAATTATCTTCAACTCCATCCCAAAATTCCTGATTCTTAGACACATGAGGAAAAGATTTAGTAATTTCATCACCTAACCTGTACATGCTCACACTGTACAGAGACAGTCTTTTCTGACTGATTTGCAGTGACTCCTGGAAGTCACAGTTTTCAAATGCGTCTTTTGCTGATTCTGTTATCTCTTTATAACTATTGTAAAAGACTTCAAACTCATTCAGTACCAATTGAGCAATAAAATCTTTTTGTTTGCTTTCTGATGACCCTTGAAAACGTTTTTTAATAGATTTTTTAACTCTTTGAGTCATTTTTATTGTGTTTTCACTTGTTTGCAGTATTTGTTAAGCGGAATTTATATTAAATCATCACAGATATTTGATCCATATTAAAACCTTTTGCACCGAATTACTGGAAAAACCAGAAGTAAGATGAGATAGGGGTATCTAGTTTAACAAGTTAATCAACTTTTTAAATTCATACTCATTTCAAAATATTTTATTGACATCCTGAACTGAAATATATTAGTTTCAAACTTCAAAAAATTTTAATGTCCATTTCTCTGCTGACAAGACAACAATCGAATATATTGATCTTCTAAGACAGCAATGCAACAACTGCTTGAATTTTCCTGGAATGTCAAGATGATCCCGGAAAAATCATTTAACAAAATCGATTTTGAAAAAATATGAAATTACTTAGATATGGAAGCCCCGGAAAAGAAAAACCGGGATTAATTGATGATTCGGGAACTATCCGAGACCTTTCCGGACTGGTTGACGATATTTCAGAAGAAAATCTTTTACCGGAAAACCTGGAAAATTTGCGTAATGCAGACACCTCATCACTTCCTGAAGTTAAAGATGAGCCTCGCCTGGGGCCTTGTATAGGCAAGATAGGCAAATTCATATGTATTGGCCTTAATTATTCAGATCATGCAG
>CAJXDX010000085.1 GCA_913052275.1 uncultured Pseudomonadota bacterium
AATCTGATAACTGGAGAGTGAGCAGAATCCAGTACAGCCTGAACATTTGGATCGTCTCCATTTGCCGCAATCAGACCACTCTTTGGAATGAGACGAAGCATCAATCGAAATGCTTTTTTGATTTCATCAAGTGAATTGAATATATCAGCGTGGTCAAATTCAAGATTGTTCAGAATTAACTGTTCCGGAAGGTAATGAAAAAATTTTGAGCGCTTGTCAAAAAACGCCGTGTCATATTCATCTCCTTCGGTGATAAAAAAACTACCTTTTCCGTCACGGCAGCTGGTCCCAAAATTTTCTGCAATACCTCCTATCATAAAACCAGGTTTTTTCCCGGCGGTTTCAAAAACCCAGGCAAGCATTGAGGTAGTGGTTGTTTTACCGTGAGTTCCAGTGACAACCATAGACGTTTTTCCACGAATGAAATGCTCTTTCAGCAATTCAGCCATTGAAATATACGGAATTTTCAGATCAAGTATGGCTTCAACTTCAGGATTCCCTCTTGAAAGAGCATTCCCGATTACAACAAGGTCCGGCAGCGGCTCAAGGTTTTTTGGTGAAAATCCCTTATGTACTGCAACATTATTTTTAGCAAGGAAATCACTCATAGGAGGATAAACGTTTTCGTCAGAGCCGCTAACAATATGGCCTCGTAATTTCAGCAGCACGGCAAGTGATGCCATGCCTGTTCCGCATATTCCTGTGAAAAAAATAGATTTAATATTTGAATGATTTAATTGCATCAGGCAACAACTTTTAAAGCTTATTCGAAAGACAGGGAGGAATAAAAATCAGCACACAAAGATACAGATAAAACTGCACTCGCAGCAATTCAGTTACAGGGTATAAATGAAAAAATTTAAGATTTCCAAAGCAGGTGTGCAAAATCAGTATGATTGATCTTTTCAGAAGCGATCATCGTAAACCTTATACCCAATTTTACAAGCCAGTAAAGAAAATGTCTGGCGTTCAAATGCACCTTCAAATGCCTCAAACAAATCACTTCTGTCAGATACCCATCTTCCTTCTCCTCCCAGGGCCTCTGCCACTTTCGGAAAATTTGTTGGGCCAAAGTCCACACCGAGATTCGGCATTTCTGACCTTCGCTGTTTGAGTTCAATCAAGGCCAGTGACTCATCAACGAAAACTACAATAACTAACGGCAATTTCAGATCCCGCAAAGTGGCCAATTCCCCCAAAACCATTTCCAGTCCTGCATCACCTGTAAAAGCCACCACAGGACGTTCCGGTGAGGCAATCTGGAAACCCATTGCCAACGGGACCGCACAGCCCATTGTACAAAGTCCTGTAGATTGCAGCAATCCGCGAGGTTCATAACACTCCCACAGCTGACTAAGCAAAATCCTGTGTGCCCCGCTGTCTACAGTGGCAACTCCATTTGCGGGCAGGATCTCCCTTACAGTTTCAATTACTGCACCCGGACCCCATTCATCCTTTCCGGAAAAAATTGATTTCAATTGATTGCGGACATTTATGGGTTTGTTGCCTTTCCAGAACGGCTTGTGTGAAACCCCTCTGCGAAAAGTTTTCAAACCTTCACCTATGTGTCCCACAAAACTCAAATCTGCCTGGTGCATATAATGAGTGTTTGGCACAGCAGTAAATTCAATCACTTTACCTGTCTCACCCCAGGGATTACGCCAGCCTGCACGCATTTCTATCGGATCGTATCCTGCTGCTATGATTAAATCACTTTCATGCACCAAAGGCAGCAGATGCTGGTCGGCCAGTGGTGAAAGACCGGCGCTTCCAAGAGACAGGGGATTATCTTCCGGAAGTATTCCTTTTGCTTTATAGGTTGTGATCAGAGGAATACCGAAATCCATTACGAATTCCTTAACTGCCTCCTCTGCACTTTGATTAAGTACATCAAGTCCTGCGACCATTATCGGCTGTTTTGCATCTCTCAGCAGTTTTCTGGCGGTTTCCAGGTCTGCTCCATCTGCAGGAACTGCAGGTGATGGAGTACTGCGTACCAGCAGAGAATTTTCATCAGTAACATCAGCAGCTGGCTGTTCCTTTGAGGCAACACTGATTGGAACATCAACATGTACAGGACCAGGCTGTCCGTCCATCGCAATGGAAACTGCTTTGTCAATAACTACATCGACCATGCCGTCCACAACCGTAATGCTGGCTTTCGTAACTGATTTTAAGAGTTCTCCATGATTGAATACCTGATGAGTGTATGTAAGTTCATCAGATGCATCCACACAACCTGTGAGGAAAATCATCGGGACTCTGTCCTGAAGTGCATTGGTAACAACATTTACAGCATTAGCAACTCCTGGTCCGAGCGTTGCCAGCAGAACTGCTGGAGCACCATCCGCATGATATCCCCCTTCCGCCATGAAACCGGCACTGTTTTCGTGTTTGGTCAGAAAAAACTCAATTCCGGAATTTTTCAGTCCTTCCATCAAATCCAGAACTTCTCCTCCGGGAATTCCAAAAGCCCTTCTGCATCCTGCCTGATACAAACGTTTCCCAATAATTTCTGCAGAATTACTCATCAATCTGTCTAATGTTTTCCTTGTTTAGAATACCCGTCACGAGTCTGCGGCAATTTTCTTTCAAGTAGAGCAGAAGCCACGACCGTCCTTAAAATCTGTGCAGTTCCGCCGCCTATCGTAAACATGCGTGCGTCTCTTGCCATACGTTCCAGCGGAAAATTTCGTGAATATCCTGATGAACCAAAAATTTGCAATGCGTCATTGGTGACTTTGATGGCCATTTCAGATGCGAATATTTTGGCCTGTGCCGCCTCAAGCATGTCTGGGAATCCATTTCCATTCCCACCAGAACTTTCTGAGTTTCCGGCTGCGGCTTTGCGGAGCAGCAGGCGTGCCGCTTCAATCTGAATATGCATATCAGCCAGCATCCATTGCAATCCTTGAAATTCGCAGATCGGCCTTCCGAACTGGTTTCTTTCCCTGGAAAACTCCAAAGCAAGTTCATATGCTCCGGCAGCAATTCCCATAGCCACAGTTCCTGCACCGACTCTCTGGCCGTTGTAGGCATTCATCAGACCGGCAAATCCACGTTGCAGGCCTTCAGGCGGAATTAAGGCCATTTCTTCCGAAATTTCCAAATCCTCGAAAATTATCTGAGTTTCGGGAATACCGCGCAGGCCCATTGCAGGTTCCCTTTTTCCTGTTTTTAAACCCTTTGCCCCCTTCAGGGCAATAAACCCGGCAATACCCTGAGGCTCATTATTTTCATAAACACGGGCAAAAATAAGATGAAATTTGGAAACTCCTCCGCCGGTTATCCAGTGCTTCATGCCATTCAGAATGTATCGGTCTCCTTTATGGTCAGCACGAGTAGTCATCTCTGTGGCGGCACTGCCTGCCTCTGGTTCAGTGATGCAGATGGCTGGCTTGTCTCCGCTTAAGACGTGTTCTGCAGCTAATTTTTTTTGAACTTCTGTTCCGTACTTCATCACCGCTCCAATTGCACCCATATTGGCTTCAACGACTATACGCGCGGTTACTCCGCAGGCTTTGGCTATTTCTTCAATAACTAACAGTGTGTCCAGATACGTCATTCCCTTTCCACCGTATGCTTTCGGAATAGTCATGCCCATGAATCCCTGATTTGTAAGAAGTTCCACATTTTTCCACGGGTACTTTTCCGTACGATCAACTTCTGAGGCACGCGGGGCGATCTCTTTTTTAGCGAACTCACTTGCAGATGCCTGAAGTTGTTTTTGTTTTACAGTTAAATCATACATGGTCTGTTTTCAAGAAAAATTAAACTGGCTCTGATGTATCAGGCTTCATACGATTCATCATCACTGGACTGAACTGAACTTCTTGATTTTTTCTGATGCAGATATTAGACAGAGGCAGATTATCTTCTTTAGTGGGAAAATCTGAACGGAAGTGGGAACCACGGCTTTCTTTTCGTAATTTAGCGCTTTCAATAATTAAATCGCACACATCCAGATAATTCAACATACTGAGATATTCCATCCATTCCAGATGAAAGGCACGGTCGCCCTGAGTCAGGGCAATTGATGATAATTGTTCCCGGATTTCTTTCATTTCCATGTCAGCATTTCCCAGGCTTTCTTCACTGCGTACCAAACCGGCATTTTCCCACATGATATTTTTCAAACGATCGCGTAAAGAATAAATTGAAGTAGACTGCTTGCGCTTAAATGGTTGAAGGGTTGTTTCAATTATTTCACTGATCTGAGAATCTTGAACAGTACCTTCCCGGAATTCGGTCAGGTATTCTGCAATCGTGTCACCAGCAATTCCTCCAAACACAGTTGATTCAACCACTCCATTACCTCCAAGTCGGTTAGCACCATGCACTCCTGCGGCATCTTCACCTGCAGCAAACAATCCTTCCAAATCAGTACGACAATCCTGATCAATACGTAATCCTCCCATTATGAAATGTGCGGTAGGTGAAACTACAACCGGAGCATTTGGCAAATCATATCCCACATCTCGGCATCGCAGGCTCATTCCACGAAAGTTTTTCATAATAAAATCTGCTCCCAGATGAGACGCGTCGAGATATATTCCTCCTTCAGGAGTACCGCGACCAGCCATTATTTCCATGAAGCTACTACGTGATACCACGTCACGTGTGGCCCTTTCTTCCCGTGGATCGTAGTGGTGCATATACCGCTCTCCCTTACCGTTAAATAAGTATGCACCGGCACCTCGCAGGCCCTCTTCGAGGACAGTCCCTGAAATCATGCTGTTACCTGCAAGTAATCCTGTTGGATGGAATTGGACCATTTCCATGTCAATCATTGTAGTACCTGCGCGAAAGCCCATTGCAATTCCGTCACAGGTTTTGTCGTGACAAGGTGCAGTAATTTTGTACATGGTAGGTCCTCCGCCTGTTGCCAAAAGCACTGCACGGGCCTCAACAACTATAAATTCACCACGCCGCAAATCTATCAACAAGGCACCTGAAACCTTTTGACCGGTACGGTCAAATAATAAATCAACCCCCCGCATTTCTTCACCGATAATGACGTTATCCATTGCGGCCACTTGTTCAGACAAACGGTTAATGATTTCAATACCGGTTAAATCACCTTTGTGAACAGTACGGTCAAAAGACTGACCGGCAAAAGGTTTTTGATGTACGGTGCCATCAGGGTTGCGATCAAAAAAACATCCTGCTCGGTTTTCCAGTTCCAGTACACGCTCTGGAGCTTCACAAACCATTTTCCAGGCCAGGTCCTGATTGTTAAGCCATTGCCCCCCGTTTATTGTATCAAGAAAATGGGCTTCCAATGAGTCGCTCTTGTCTATCACGGCGTTATAACCACCCTGGACCATTCGTGTGCATCCGGATTTGCCAAAAAGACCGCGTACCGCTAAAAATACCTCAGGCTGGGGCTTGTGATCCATCAGGTGCAAAACAGCACAAAGACCAGCACCTCCAGAACCAAGGATCAAAACATCGGTTTGAAGATGTTGCCATGTATTGTTCATTATTTCTGCTTAATGTGCTGGAACCAGAATCTGCGGAACAAACAGAAAGGAAGCTGAAATTAATACCACAGTGCAACCTGTTAATGCCAAACCGAAAAGTAATTTCTGATGTCCAGCCAGATTGAAGCAGTCAAGTGCTATGATCCGTAATCCATTGAACATGTGAAATGCGACAGTCAACACGAGCATAAATTCAGCAAATTTGAAAAAAGGTGAAGTGTACAAGTTCATTTCCTGATCAAACATTTGCTGTCCCAGTTGTGAACTGTGGATGGAGATAAAGTGAGGAAATAGATAAATTGCGAGGGCCACTCCTGTCAATCGATGTAACAGCCATGAAATGTTTCCAACGCTTACCTGGGATAAAAACGAGCGCTGAAAATTCACTAACCAGCTCATGGTACTATACCAAATAAGGGCTTTAACCCGTAATAACCATAGATCGTCAAAACGATTCCGCCAATCCAAAACAACCACCCTGTCAGCCGTTGTAGAGATGGAGAAGGGTTATAATCCATGAAAATACTCCAGAGACCATTAAAAGCGTGGTATATCACTGCCGGAATAAACAGTATGTAATAAATAAACCAGAAATTCCCTTCCTGCAAACGTACGGTGATTGTCTGCCAATTCAAATCTCCCTGGTTGACTACATTAACTGTCCAGAGATGAACTACCATTGCATACGCAAGGAAAATCCCGCTTACACGCTGCATCAGCCAGCTAAACATTCCTCGTTTTTGAATCAAATATTGAGTCTTGTTCATATAACTTCATGATCACGATCCATCTCTTCCCCGTATCTACTAAGCACCGGTTGAGGAAGTTTTCCATATAAATTTTTAAGGTTTTTATTTACCTGCTGATTGCACAATTCAAATAAACTGTTACCTTGATTATCACTTTCTACAATAAACGGCCCCATTTTTTCCACTTCCAGAACCCAGACTGCCTGTGCCACTCCCAGTTCTTCAAGCCAGTATGCATCATGTACCTTTTTAATCGAGCTTCCGTAAGTGGCTCCTAAACCATAACCGACAGTCGTAAAATACAAAGCACCTGCAGGTACAAAAAGTTTTCTATAGTCATCGGATGTCATCCCTGCTTTTCCAATGATGATTTTACAATTTGTTTTTTTAAAAAATTCCTTCATCCATTTGCCAAAGCGGAACGAAGCAGTACCAGTGATGGCTTTGACGACATAACCATTTTCGCCGGCTGTTGCGGCAGGTGAACAATGGAAATTAACATTGGTAATTTCAGAAATGGGAACGGGTAGTTCCAGGCCTTGTTCAATCAATCTTTTATACATGCCTTCCCTTCCGGTAAAGATAATTCCGCTCAAATAAACCAGGTCCCCTAACTGTAACTGAATCAGATCATCTGTTTTTACAGGACAGCTCAGATGCACTTCTCGCATCTCTAATTTATTGATGTCTATAGTATTTTTCATGACTTAAGCAAGAATATTTTTTAATATCATATTCCTTCGCGGCGATAATAATCGGTGAACCACTTTGGGTCTGACCTGAATTTAACTTTACCGTCAGGCCAAATTCTCGCGGAGGCACGACGTGAAGCAAAACAGAATGTGTGAATGGCAGTCTGCATCCCTCCAGTATGAGCGTAGGCTACTTCAATATGAGCATCCACGACCATCTGGCTGCCAACAAATCCCATCGGCCCCATGCCAATTGAATTGCCGAGTTCTTTTAATTCAAGCTCCAGTTCGGCAATTTCAGGATCAGGGTTACGATCACCTACCGGGCGTAAACAGGCAGCCTCTTTGGCAATGCGCATGGTTGTGTCTTTGCATCCTCCAATCCCTATTCCGATTACAGCAGGCTGACAGGCCATTCCGCGTCGGCCAAATTGAATCATGGTATCAAGAAAAAACTTCTTTAT
>CAJXDX010000086.1 GCA_913052275.1 uncultured Pseudomonadota bacterium
ATTATGTGCCTTTTGTCTTTCGTTTCTATTTTACGGGAGTCTTTCATTTGCCCAGTTCCAGGATTTTGGAGATGGAGGTGGAGGTGGAGGCGGTTCAGGAGGCGGTTCAGCAACCAACAGGCTGAACCAGACAGTAAGAATAGGTGTCAAAACCGGAATCATTAAGTGGAAGTCTCATTTAATCTATTCCACAACAAGTCCGACTCAGATTGAGGTTCCCGGTGAAGTCTGGACAATTGGATATGCCCAGGGTTCTGGCAAGTATGATTATTCCTATACCGACTACAGTGAATCAGCAGGTTATTCAACAAATTCGCAAACTATAAATTTCAGTACAACCGAATTCAACGGGAGATACTATTTTGGAAATTCATTCAATATTCCCTTTGGATATGCCATCTATAAGGTCACATATCCGGACTGGGATTATTCTGGAGTAACTTATGATATTGAGTATTCAATAACACAGCTGAATTATGGAATTGGTAACGAATGGACCGCTGACTGGGGGGGATACTTTGGAATTGACTGGTACCTGACTGGCAGCATTCTGAGTGAGGAAATATCAGTCACACACAAGTCCGGCACTGAAACAGGCACGACTCTGTCGGAGGCAAATAAAACAGCGACTGAAATTAAACCATTTACAGGAATGTTCGTGGTAACCTACGGATTTGGCTTCTGAAAGATAAAGGATATTGCTCAGCAGCTTTCATCAGCATAAAGACAGATCATTCATTAGATCAGTTTAGCCAGTAATTTTCCAGGGAATGCACACCTCAAAACTTCTGCTTAATTTTTTCTGACCACTCAGGAGGAAATTCAGCATTAAGCACCTCTTCTTTAATCGACTCAATTGAATCCGTATCCTCCACCTGACGAAGATCACGGACTCCTTTATGAAATCCTATTCCTTCCGGAACCTCCGTAGCACGGTTTGTACGACTGTATTTGATTCCCTTCCCTGATCTCCATTCTATCGCCAGCTCTCCAAAGAGCAGCTGTATCTGCATGATGTTATCTTCCTCATCTATCCAGAGAAATCCGTGAGCGTCAAATCGATTTTCGCACTCCAATGTAATCTGGTGCAGTCCGTCCACCAGTTCCTGGGATTTTTGGGTATTGATCACATAAAATTTACATCTGCTCATGATTTCGTGCCCCCTGTCTTGTGATTTTTTAAAATATAAATGATCATGCAGTTAAAACTTTGTATTTTAAGCAGAATCGTCAATAAAATCGAGTCAGGCTGAGCCATTGCTTTTTCGGCTACAGCCTAAAAACAATTTAATCCATGAGTCTTATACGTGTATTGATAAACGGATCCAGGGGCCGCATGGGCCAGGAATCCGTTAAAGCTGTCAGTGAAGACCCCGAACTGGACCTTGTTGCCCAAACAGATTTGGGAGATAACCTTTCTGATACAATCAAACAGTCACAAGCCCAGGTTGTTGTTGACTTTACAACCGCGGCGGTTGTGATGGAAAACGCTGTAGCGATCATAGAATCCGGGGCAAGACCTGTGATTGGAACCAGCGGACTGCTTCCGGAACAGGTTTCGCAGCTTCAGGCACTTTGTGAAAAACATAATAACGGTGGAGTAATTGCTCCAAATTTTGCTATTGGCGCAGTTCTGATGATGAAATATGCCCAGGACGCAGCTAAATATTTTCCAAACGTGGAAGTCATAGAACTGCATCACGACCGTAAAGCAGATGCTCCTTCAGGAACTGCTATAAAAACTGCAAATCTGCTGGCTGAATCAAGAAACTCGGTTCCCGAAAAAATAGATGAAGAGGAAATTCTTCCTGGCGCAAGAGGCGCTGAGTCTCAGGATATCCGCATCCACTCTGTAAGACTTCCCGGACTGGTAGCCCATCAGGAGGTAATTTTCGGCGGACAGAGCCAGACCCTTAAAATCAGGCATGATTCAATTCACCGCGACTCATTCATGCCCGGAGTATGCCTTGCCTGTAAAAAAGTCATGCACTTGAAAGAACTGGTTTACGGACTGGAGCATCTGCTTTAAATAATTTCAAATCTTACTTTACCGCGTGCTTCCTGCCCCGCGGATGAAGTTCGTGATAAACCTTCACAAAATCCGGACGATTTATATGTGCATACTGAAGGGTTGCGTCCAGGCTGACGTAGCCGAAAAGCTCCTTAATGTCAGACAGGTCAATACCGTTCTGCAGCAAATGCACGGCAAATGAATGCCGCAGAATTCTCGGGTTGATGCGGCTATTGATTCCGCTCCGTTGAGCGTGTTTCTTGATCATTGCCCAAAATCCCACCCTGGTCATGCGTGTTCCGTTGCGTCCTGGAAACAAACATGGGTCATTGGGATTCAGAAGACGGTTCTCCCTTGCCTCGTCCAGGTAAGTCCGAAGCACCTGTACAGCTTTTAAAGTGATCGGAACCATTCTCTCGCGCTTTGAACGCACCTTCAAAAACTCCAGGTCCAGAAATAAATCTTCAACATCCAGCCCAAGCAGTTCGTTGACTTTAAGCCCGCTGGAGTAAAGCAGCTCCAGCATTGCCCTGTCCCTTAATCCCAGATAATGATCCAGCGAGGGGGACTCCAGCAAAGCCACAACTTCTTCCGGAGAAAGTATTTCCGGGGCCTCAGGTAATACTTCCGGGAAACGCAGCTGATGTGCCGGACTTTTTTTAATCAGGCCCTGCAATTCAAGGTGATCAAGAAAAAGTTTCAGTGTTGAAATATGCCGTGCCAGTGTCCTCGGCTTGTAGGACTGACGAAGGTAATTCAGGTAGGTTTCAAGATCTTCCAAACTTAGCCTGCGTATTTTTTCGAGCAGTTCCTGGCTGTCGTAATTATCCTCATCTACTTCCAGCCACTTTAAAAATTTACGCAGATCCAGACGATGGCTCTGAATGCTGTTTGGAGCGTATTTTTTATTGCTAAGTGAGTCCAGAAACTCCGAAACCAGCTGCTGCATATTATTTCAACTGGTCCGGTAGACTGAGTGAAGAATTCCGTGAAGAGTTTAACGCAAGCACGAAGAGTGTGAAGAAGTCCGCAATGCCGTGTGTAAAATGAGGCTTTTGTTACCTTGGCCCAACAAGGTGGAGTAATGTGGTAAAAGGTTCAGGCTTCCTGCCCAGCGGCAGGCATGCACACCCCTTTCAGGGACAAACTCCTGCAAGATTATATCAGGTAGCAAAAGTTTTACATCACGAACACCGCAGACTCCGCTTTTGAGTCTGTGAAATATTGTTTCAGACGCAGAAGAACTGAAACGGAACATTTTAATCTTTTCAGCCCTGCGAATCTTATTGCTTTAACGAAAATTGGCAAAACGCTGAGAATTGCTTGTCCGGATTCAACAGCAGAGCATTATACTATTTTTCTTCCAGGACTTTATCCAGTCTATAGCATAAGGATTCCAGATCATCTTCAATCCCATCGTATTTTGAAACTCTTTTTTGAAGAGTAATCAGCTTGTCAGCCAGGTTCAAAGCAACAAGCAAAGCTATGCTGGATGGGCCATATGCCTCGGTCTGTTCTGATACTTCCTTGATTTGGGAGTCAAGAAATTTCTCCACTTCACGGACATGTTCTTCGCCATGCGGACTTGAAATTGAGAAACGGTTCCCGCTGATATTGATCTGGTATTGTCTGCTTTCCTCCTCCGGCACTGTAACTCCTTTGCAACTGACTGTTCTGTTTTTATGCGCCCAATGGCGGAACAACACTAATGCCTTGCTAGACGTGCATCCTTTGTACCTGATGCTAAATTAGATCGGATATGCTAAAGTTGTTTAACATTCTACCTAATAAAATAGTTTCTAACAGTTTTTTTTTCAGAATGCAAATCCATTATCACACAAGTATAAAAATATATCCCATTTTGTTTTGAAGATCATTCATGAAATCTCCACAGATGAGTACATTGAGCAAGGAAGCTGTACAGGAATTTGGTGCACTGCTTTTGCTCGATCATTTGATGCGGTATGAACTGCTTCAAATTGAGAAAGTAGAATTGGAGGATATAATTGATCAGCTTGAAAATGGTGTGGCAGAGCTGAAAAAAGGCTTCTTTCGCTCAGATGAGCAGGAGCAGGAACTTTCTTATGAAAAGGAAGAACTGAGAGAAGCAAAAAAGGCTCTTTCTGACGTGGAACAGGAGATGGAGGAAAATCGTCATTGCCGCCTGAATATAGCTCTAGCGGAAACAGATGATGAGGGCCTTGAGTCTTTGCTGAATTTTATGGAGAGCCGAGGCACACTGACTGTAGAGGAAGACAATTATTATAAGGCTACAGATAAGGGCCATGAGGTGTATCAGGACCTGGTTAAGCAGCTTGAGGCCTATGTCACGCATTTTGAAGTCTATGCCTATGTGGACCTTGAACAGGGTATTTTCGGTGATCCGGAAACGGACCTGCTTGAAGGTGATAAATGGTCAGACCTGCGGGTTGCGGTGGCTGAACACAAAGGCATTGACCCTTACCGTGTAGTTTTTCTGGCAATGCTGAGTGCTGAGACATTCTATGAAAATCCTGACTGGAAATTTGATTTAAGCATGGGCACGCTTTTTCAGGAGATGGAACAGATTGCACTGGAACAGCTGCATGTGGATGACCTTGGTTACAGTGAGAGTGAGGGCAAAGTTTCAGGAGAAGAGGTAATACGGGATATTATTGAGCAAGGCAGCGAATTAGCCGCGAAGAGAAAAAGCAGGGAACAGGAGATTAAAGGGAGAAAACAGGCAGAGGAAAGTCCGGATGAACAGGTCATCACAACAACCTATTACTGGTAAACATAAAAATCCTCCCGGGCTTAAAGAAATGGCATCTCCATCATTGCAGGGAAATTACAGCAATCAGCAGGATATTAACTGGTATCCAGGACACATGCTGAAGGCCAAAAAAGAATTGGCCGAACAACTCAAGCGTGTTGACGTGGTGCTGGAAATGCGGGACGCCAGAATTCCTGTTTCATCAATTAATCAGGATTTTGAGGAATTACTGGGACACAAAAAACGTATCCTGATTTTCAATAAAACCGCTCTTGCAGACCAGGAAGTCACAAGGAAATGGGAAGAAAGCTTCCGGAAACAGGACATCCCGTTCCTGTTTATTGATGCTTTAAAGAAGAGCCATCTGCAAAAATTATTGCCTCTTTCCCGCAACATAATGCAGCAGAAATGGTCTGCTTTCCGCAGGCGTGGAATTCTGCCGCCCACTCTCAAACTACTGATATGCGGTATTCCGAATGTAGGCAAATCCAGTTTGATAAACAGACTTTCAGGACGCAAGGCAGCAGAAACAGGGCCTGCTCCGGGAGTAACTAAACATCAGGACTGGATCAAGCTGGGCAGGGATGTTGAACTTCTTGATACGCCGGGAATCCTGTGGCCGAAAATCAAGGATCGTGAAACTGGTCTGCGGCTGGCAATTACCGGTGCAATTAAAGATTCAATTGTCGGCACCTCACAGTTGAGCATTTATTTAATCGGGATTTTAAAACAAAAACTCCCGGATAAATTACAGCAGTTCTATCAGCTGACCCGGGAAGACCTTGCTTTGTTTCCGGAAGATATACTGCAGAAAATTGCTGAAAACCGAGGCTGCCTCAAAAGAGGCGGTGCTATAGATCAGCCTCGTGCGGAGAGCCTTGTACTCAGGGACTTCAGGCAGGGGAAACTGGGGCGCTTGAGTTTTGATCACCCAAAACCTGTTGATGAAGTTTAATTACTCCAGAAACAGGCTGCCGTTGATGATCAAGTGAAAAACAGCTGCGATACAGAAAAACATACTACACCTGCAAGCACGCATATGCCCGGATTTTTCCACAGCCAGTAGCTTGCTCCCACTCCAGCAAATCCGATTAAGTAGTTCAAAATTTGAGAATAGTCTTCTGTTTGGAGTGGGGATCCAATGGAAGTTACCAGTAGTGCCGCTATCATTGATGGTCCCATCAGCTGGAAAAACAGGTTTATCTGGGGCCGGCTTTTCCTGCTTTTTTCCTTTCTCGCGCTGAGTAAAAAAGGCACAGCACGTATAAGGTAGGTTCCCAGTGCAGCCAGTAAAACTGCGTAGACAAAGTATATATCGGTCACCGTCTGATCCATATCATGCCTGTGATGGGACCAATAAATGCCGCGGCAATTATTCCCATTTCTGAGTGTCCGTTCCAGTGAAACGTCGCCGCAACCGCTAAGGCGCAGAACACTGCCAGGCGTCTGCCTTTTTCAAGCATGGAAAGCAGCAGGCTGAAAAAAAGGGCGGGCAGAGCAAAAGAAAGGGCTTGTCCAAGGAATGAATAATAATTCAGCAGTGTTTTTCCTCCAACACTGCCCGCAACAGTGCTGCCTGCCCAGCAGGAATAAGCACCCAGTTCCAGCCCAAGCAGCCACCAGAATCTTGATTCTAATGGTATTTCCCTGATTCTGGAAAAGGCGACCGAAAACACTTCATCAGTCAGTCCAAACGCAGTTATAAGCCGTTGCGGTAATTTAAATTCTTCTGTTTCTCCGGATATACCCGGTCCATAGAGAAAATGGCGGATATTCAGACCAACAGTTATGACTGCCGCTGTTAGTACAGGAACACCATCCTTCAGTAATCCGACCAGCGCGAACTGGCTTGCGCCGGCATAAATAAAAAGTGAAGTAAACAGGGCGTAAGCAGTTCCAACCTGGGCACCTTCCGCGGCAACACCGAAGGCAAAGCCTACAGGAAGATATCCTGCAATAACCGGGAGGCTTGTTTTCAGTCCCTGAAAAAATGCCTGGTACCGGGACATTACTTTACAATTCTTTTTGTTTTGTTTGAGTCATGGACGCTTACAAGCCAGCGTTCCACCTCAAACTCCAGCATTCTGTATACAGGGTCTGCCCGCAGCAGCCTGATTTCAAGCCTCTGGCCTGCCTGAAGTGTTCTGTTTTTGCGACGGCCATGCAGGCAGAGGGCTGTTTCATCATAATAGTATGAATCTTCGGGCATCGACTCAATCGGCAGAAACCATTCAAATCCATGAGATTCAAGATTAACCTTAAAACCCCGTTTTTCAACGGAGGTAACTGAGGCCTGAAAAGTCTGTCCCGTGTGTGGAGCCAGAAAATCTACTTTCATCAAATCAATGCTTTGTCGTTCAGCTTTTTCCGCCCGGCGCTCATGCTGGGAACACAATTCTGCCATCTCGCTGCTTACTGCATGAATTATACTGCTTTGTGATTTTTTGTTTGATGAATGCTGCTGGTGCAGCTTCTGCTTAATTGCCCGATGCACCACCAGGTCAGGATACCTGCGGATTGGTGATGTGAAATGTGTATAATAATCTGCTGCAAGCCCGAAGTGTCCCTTGTTTGCAGTCAGGTACACTGCAAGAGGCA